>NZ_JBXAXX010000001.1:0-300000 GCF_056781995.1 Dellaglioa sp. CoH-57-MRSF-18 | reverse complement strand
TACTATGAATTTTTAGTAATGACAAATGAAAACCTTAATCTGACTGCTATTACAGAAAAATCAGACGTTTATTTGAAACATTTTTATGATTCTTTAACGCCTGCTTTTTATTCAAAAGAAATACAAAGCGAGCCCTTATCTATTTGTGACGTCGGCGCAGGTGCCGGCTTCCCTTCAATTCCACTGAAGATTGCTTTTCCGCAATTAACGGTGACTATTGTTGATTCGTTGAATAAACGTATCAACTTTTTAAATGAATTGGCGGACAAATTAGATATTACAGGGGTTGCTTTTTTTCATAATCGTGCTGAAGAATTTGCAGGTAAAAAAAGTTTATATAGAGAACAATATGATATCGTGACAGCTCGTGCTGTTGCAAGATTGAGCGTACTATCTGAATTGTGCTTACCTTTAGTTAAATTAAATGGTCAATTTATCGCTCTCAAAGCTCAAAAAATGGACGAAGAATTAGTCGATGCCGAATATGCTATCAAGCTTTTAGGTGGTCAAGTTGTGGCTAATCATGAATTTACTTTACCAATTTCAGATGACGAACGTCATCTATTAGTCGTTGATAAAGTCAAATTAAGTCCTAAAAAATACCCTAGAAAAGCGGGTGTACCTGGACGTACCCCACTTGTAAATAAGATATAGTCAGGAGGTCGTCGGAAAATGGCATTTTCATTTTTAGGAAATCGTAAAAATCAACAAGAACAAGAAGATGAAACGAATCAAACGAAGGTTAGTGACATTTCTGTTACGACTATTGTACCCAATCGCTTCCAACCTCGTCGTGTCTTTGATGATCAAAAAATTGATGAATTAGCACAAACCCTTAAAGAACACGGGTTATTGCAGCCTATTATTTTGCGAGAGTATGAGACTGGAAAATATGAGATTATTGCTGGGGAACGTCGTTTTCGGGCAGCATCTTCATTAGGATGGAAAAAAATTCCGGCAATTGTTCAGAAAATGGACGACGACCAAGCGGCTTCGATGGCACTAATTGAAAATTTACAACGTGAGGAACTAACAGCAATTGAAGAAGCAGAGGCCTACAGTAAACTAATGAGTTTAAACCACTTATCACAGTCAAAATTAGCTGAAGATATGGGTAAAAGCCAAGCATTTGTTGCTAATAAATTGCGTTTATTAAAATTAGAACATGACGTACAAACGTCCATTATGGCGCAACAGATATCCGAACGTCACGGAAGAGCAATGGTTAGTTTATCAGCTAGCAATCAAAAAAAATTATTAAAACGTATTTTAAAAGAGAAATTAACAGTGAAAGAAACCGAAAAGTTAATTTCAGCTAATAAAATTAAACCAGAATCAAAAGTGTCTGAAAAGAAAAACACGAAAAAAGGTAATCCTGATAAAAGATTAGTGATTAATACCCTAAAACAAGCGGTTCAAGTTATAGAAAATAACGGTGTAACGATTAAATCAAAACAAGAAAAAACTGATTCAGGGTATCGCGTTATTATTGATGTGATTGAATCAAAAAAGGAGGGTTAATCAAACATGGGAATTGTTATTTCATTAGCAAACCAAAAAGGTGGCGTTGGTAAAACAACAACGAGTGTGAATTTAGGCGCTTGTTTAGCCGAGCTAGGCAAGCGTGTTTTATTAATAGATACGGATGCTCAAGGAAATTCAACAAGTGGTGTTGGTATTGAAAAATCAACAATAAAAAAAGATATTTATGATGTTTTAGTTAATGAATTTCCAATTAAGGAGACAATTCTAGCTACTAGTCATAAAGGATTAGATATCGTTCCGGCAACCATTCAATTGGCTGGTGCTGAGATTGAATTAACACCGCAAATGGCTCGTGAAACAAGATTATTGGATGCCGTTAAAACAATTGAAGATCAGTATGATTATATTTTAATAGATTGCCCGCCATCACTTGGATTGATTACAATTAATGCCTTTACAGCTAGTAAATCAATTTTAATTCCTGTTCAAAGTGAATACTATGCTTTGGAAGGTTTAAGCCAATTGCTTAACACAATTCGTTTAGTTCAAAAGCATTTTAATCCAGATTTAGCCATTGAAGGCGTTTTAATGACAATGTATGATGCACGTACAAATTTAGGCGCAGAAGTTGTGTCTGAGGTGCAAAAATATTTTGCAGAAAAAGTCTACAAGACAATTATTCCGCGAAATGTCCGCTTGTCTGAAGCACCTAGCCATGGGATGGCAATTATTGATTACGATCCTAAGTCGAAGGGTGCTCAAGTCTATATGGAATTGGCAAAGGAAGTGTTAAAAGCGCATGGTAAATAATAAAAAAGGTCTTGGAAAAGGGATTAACGCGTTATTTCAGGATGAACTTGATCAATATGATGATACAAAAGAATCTGTTGTTCGTTTAAACTTAGCTGAAATTCGCCCTAATCCTTACCAACCTCGTAAAACATTTGATGAAGATGCCCTAAAAGAATTAGCTGCGTCTATCAAAAAATCAGGTGTCTTCCAACCAATTATTGTAAGAGAATCAGTCATTAAGGGTTATGAAATCATTGCAGGAGAACGTCGTTTCCGTGCGTCTAAATTAGCAGGACTAACAGATGTCCCTGCAATTATTAGAACGATGACAGAAGAAGCAATGATGGAAGTTGCTATTTTGGAAAATTTACAACGTGAAGAATTGTCTCCTTTAGAAGAGGCAGAAGCTTATAACATGTTGATGGAAAAATTAAACTTAACGCAGTCACAAGTTTCAGAGCGATTAGGCAAAAGTCGTCCTTATATTGCTAATTATTTGCGTTTATTAGGATTGCCCAACTCAGTTAAAGAATTACTCCAAGTTGATCAGTTATCGATGGGTCAAGCAAGAACATTGCTGTCACTTAAAGATAAACAAAAAATTGGGGCATTAGCTAAAAGAACAGTTAAAGAAAATCTAACTGTTCGTGAGTTGGAAAAAGTAATTGCCCAAATGAACGGCGAAATTAAAAAGAATACTAAAAAAGTGAACGAAGTTGAAAAATCAATTTATGTTCAACAAAGTGAGAACTTGTTAAAAGAAAAATTTGGAACACAAGTTTCTATCCAACAGAGCAAAAAAAATCATAAAGGTAAGATAGAAATTGACTACTTATCAACGGATGATTTGAACCGTATTTTGGACTTACTTGATATTTCACTAGACTAGGAGGTTAGTCAGTATGTATGACTTACATGATATTGTTGAAATGAAAAAACCACATCCTTGTGGGACTAACCGCTGGGAAATCGTGCGAATGGGAATGGATATTCGCATTAAGTGTTTAGGATGCGGGCACCTTATTCTATTACCTAGACGAGAATTTGAAAAAAAGATGAAAAAAATGTTAGAAAAAGCAACAACAGAAGATAATACAAAATAAATGAAAAGAGTGACGTCTAATTATGGCATTAACGGCAGGAATCGTAGGATTACCAAACGTAGGTAAATCAACTTTATTTAACGCAATTACAAAAGCAGGCGCGGAAATGGCTAATTACCCATTTGCGACAATCGATCCAAACGTTGGGATGGTTGAAGTTCCAGATAAACGATTAGCACGTATCGATGAAGTAGTCCCTGCTAAAAAAATTATTCATACAACTTTTGAATTTACGGATATTGCCGGTATTGTTAAAGGCGCAAGTAAAGGTGAAGGACTTGGTAATAAATTTTTAGAAAATATTCGTCAAGTTGATGCTATTGTGCACGTTGTTCGTGCATTTGACGATGATAATATCACACATGTTTCTGATAAAGTGGATCCAATGGACGATATTGAAACAATCAACTTAGAACTTGTTTTTGCAGATTTAGATAGTGTGACAAAACGTTATGCTAAAGTTGAAAAAGTGGCTAGAACAAAAGATAAAGATGCGTTGGCTGAATTCAGTATTTTACAAAAAATCAAACCAGTTCTTGAAGCTGGACATGCCGTTCGCTCAATTGAATTTGATGAAGAAGAAGAAAAATATGTTAAAGGTATGTTTTTATTAACGAACAAACCAGTTCTTTATGTCGCTAATATTGCTGAAGATGACATGGCTGACCCAGATGCTAATAAGTATGTAAAATTAATTGAAGCCTTTGCAAAAGAAGAAGGTTCAGAATGTTTAGCCGTTTCTGCTAAAACAGAAGAAGAAATTGCTGAACTAGATGATGAAGATAAACTTGATTTCCTTGAAGCTGCTGGTGTTGAAGAATCAGGACTTGATCGCTTAATCAGGGCATCTTATAAATTACTAGGTTTAGCAACTTTCTTTACTGCTGGTGGTGCCGAAACACGAGCATGGACCTTTAAACAAGGGATGAAAGCACCTCAAGTTGCCGGAATTATCCATTCAGATTTTGAACGTGGATTTATCCGTGCTGAAACAATGTCATTTGCTGATTTAGATAAAAATGGAAGCGTCGCAGCAGTTCGTGAAGCTGGTCGTTTACGTTCCGAAGGTAAAGAATATGTCGTACAAGATGGCGATATTATTGAGTTCAGATTTAACGTCTAAATAAAATAAGTCAGTAGGGGTTGTTAGTCATGTCAGAAGAAAACAAAGTCGAAGAAACATCAGTTGAAGAGAGAAATGCGACAGCTGCAGCAAAACAAAAAGAACATTTAGAAAAAGAAACGAAGTTACAGGATAAAGGACCCTTTGCGGGATTAACGAAGCGTAATGAAGATTATGTTTACCGTTTAAATAGTATTTTGAAAGATTCAAAAATTAATGATGAAAAACGAAATACGGTCATTGGTGAAATTGTTGCAGAACTTCGCACCGAACAGCATAAAGGTGTAACAGCAACTAAACTATATGGTCCTGTTAGTACAAAAGCAACTGATATCATTATGGGCCCACAGAAAAAAGCTGCAGAACCAACAAGTAGTTTTTGGTTAACAGCTTTAGATAATGGGTTGATGATGTTATTAATTTTTGCTGGTATGTACGGTGTTATGGGATTAATGAGTAAAACAAGTACGCAAGCAGAAGCTTCTGGTGCTGGTGGATTATTAACACTACTAATCACATCAATTTTGGGTGGTATTGGAGCAGCGCTCTTCTACAAAAAATATGGCCCAAACGTCAAAAAAGAAGACAAACCAGCTTTCTGGGTTACATTACTAGTATTTGTAGCCTTTCTTGCAGTATGGATTCTTGCCTACATGTTAGTGGCATTGATTCCAGGACCACTTAATGCATTGTTGCCAGCCCCTGTTTATCTTGTAATTGCATTAATCGCATTTGCAGTTAGAATTTACGTTAAACGTCGCTATAATATCAACCGAACAATGTTTTAAATTGATTGATATCTTGAAAAGAGTTCAGGTAAAATTTTTGAACTCTTTTTTGTTACAGTTAAAAACGATTATAGGTTAATAAGAATCGGACGATAACCTTGACCAATGTTGAGTTTATCTGGTATGTTAGTAAACAAAATAAAAGTAGAAAGCTGGTTTTAAAATGTCAAATTGGGAAACGAAGTTCGTTAAAAAAGGATTTACTTTTGATGACGTGTTGTTAATACCTGCAGAAAGTCATGTATTACCGAACGAGGTTGATATCAGTGTACAATTAGCTAAGAATATCAAATTAAATGTCCCAATTTTAAGTGCTAGCATGGATACTGTTACAGATTCTAAAATGGCGATTGCTATGGCTCGCCAAGGTGGCTTAGGTGTTATTCATAAAAATATGAGTATCGAACAACAAGCTGAAGAAGTCAGAAAAGTAAAACGTTCTGAAAGTGGCGTTATTATTGATCCTTTCTATTTAACACCGCAACATTCTGTTGCAGATGCTGAACAATTGATGAAACGTTACCGTATTAGTGGTGTTCCAATCGTTGAAACATTAGAAAATCGCTTATTGATTGGTATCATTACGAATCGTGATCTACGTTTTGTTTCTGATATGTCAGTCCTAATTGATAGTGTTATGACTAAAGAAGGATTAGTAACAGCTGCGGAAGGTACTTCGCTTAAAGAAGCTGAAAAAATACTCCAAAAAAATAAAATTGAAAAATTACCAATCATTGATAAAAATGGTCGTTTAACTGGTTTAATAACAATTAAAGATATCGAAAAAGTTGTTGAATTTCCTAACGCAGCTAAAGATGAACATGGCCGCTTACTTGCTGCTGCCGCTGTTGGTGTTACAAGTGATACATTTGAACGTGCTACAGCTTTACTAGATGCTGGTGTTGATGCTTTAGTTATCGATACTGCTCATGGTCATTCAGCCGGTGTTATCCGTAAAATTACTGAAATCAGAGCACAATTCCCAGAAGCAACTTTAATCGCAGGTAATGTCGCAACTGGCGAAGCAACTCGTGCCCTTTATGATGCTGGCGTTGATGTTGTTAAAGTTGGAATAGGACCTGGATCAATCTGTACAACACGGATTGTTGCTGGTGTTGGTGTTCCGCAATTAACAGCTATTTATGACGCTGCTGAAGTAGCTCGTGAATATGGTAAAACAATCATCGCTGATGGGGGTATTAAATACTCTGGTGATATCGTTAAAGCCCTTGCTGCCGGTGGTAACGCTGTGATGTTAGGTAGTATGTTAGCTGGAACTGATGAAGCTCCTGGTGAATTTGAAATTTATGAAGGTCGTCGTTTCAAAGTTTACCGAGGTATGGGAAGTTTAGCAGCTATGGAACAATCAAATGGTTCTTCTGATCGTTACTTCCAAAGTGGCGTAAATGAAGCTAATAAGTTAGTGCCAGAAGGTATTGAAGGTCGTGTATCATACAAGGGTAGTTTAGCTGATATTGTTTTCCAAATGGTTGGAGGCTTACATTCAGGTATGGGTTACGTTGGTGCTGGAACATTGAAGGCATTACAAGATGACGCACAATTTGTTCAAATTTCAGGTGCTGGTTTAATTGAATCACATCCACATGATGTTCAAATTACCAAAGAAGCACCTAATTACTCAGTTAAATAATAATTAAAAAGGCGTGATTTCTTTCAGATGAAAGAAGTTACGTCTTTTTTAATGGAGAGTTTTAAATTATAAATAAGACTCTAATGATTAATCATGATTTGATGCAAAATCATTGTATACAGTAAAAGGAATACGACATTAGTTAGAAATATTAATTTACTTAAAAATAAGTATCAATTGTGGAAGTATTTAAATTTATAGACTACACTACGAGTATAAATATTATAGGGGGTTACGAATATGTTAATTATTGATTACGTTCATGGGGAACAGCTACAAGCAACTTATAAAACGGCAGCAGCTTTTGTTGCGATGATGCAATTGGAAGTACCTGAGTTTGAAGATTATTATAAAATTACTAAAGTAACGGAATCTGGTAAAGAGATTGAGTTATCAGATAAAACAATGGGCGGTTTATTTAACTACTTATTAGAACGTGGATAATAAAAAATGGAAAGCTTTCGTTTTTTACGAAAGCTTTTTTTGTACTACTTAGATTAAGTAGATTTAACCAATTCTTTAAAGTTATCGTGTGTGATATTTGATACAATATACTATAAGTAAAGAAAAGTCAGGAGATATCCAATGAAAATTTTAGTTGTAGATGATGAAAAAGAAATCGTTGATTTAATCTCTATTTATTTAAAAAATGAAGGTTACGAAGCAATTACTGCTCAAAATGGACTTGAAGCGATTGAAAAATTAGAAGAAATGCCAGAAATCGGTGTAATGATTCTCGACGTTATGATGCCTAAAATGAACGGAATGGATGTCATTAAAGAGGTTCGTAAAACTTCAGAAATTCCAATATTAATGGTTTCTGCTAAAACAGAAGATATGGACAAAATTCGTGGACTGATTACAGGTGCTGATGATTATGTTGTTAAGCCATTTAACCCATTAGAAATTATGGCACGTGTTAAATCATTACTCCGTCGTAGCCAAAACTCGAATCCGGCACCTGATGTTGCACTTGAAATAGGACCGCTAATTATTAAAAAAGATTCTCATGAAGTTCAAACAGTTGAAGGTAGTGATATTCAATTAACTGCTTTAGAATTCGGTATTTTATATTTATTAGCCTCACATCCAAATCATGTGTACTCTGCGGATGATATTTTTGAACAAGTTTGGCAACAAGAATCAATTATTTCTGCCAAAACAGTAATGGTCCATGTGAGCCATTTACGTGATAAAATTGAAGCAGCAACAAACGGTGATGATATTATCAAAACCGTCTGGGGCGTTGGATACAAGATAGAAATGCATTAGTGAGGGGTTATTTTTGAAATTAACTGGTAGAGAAAAAAGTGAATTAATCGCGGAAGGATTCATCACGATTATTCTATTAATTTTACTGAATTTATCAATTTTTATTCTATTAAATCAGACGATTGCTTCAAACCCAGGACTTGAGAATGGTATTTTTCAAATTAAGACGGCATTAACTTTTGGGCCGAATGATTTCAATGTCTGGAGTTGGGGGAATGTTTTTGTTGCGTTCATGCTTATTGTGGACGTTGTCGTGCTCTATTGGCGACTAATTCGACGTTATCATCAAATGCAGTTACGTCATGTTATTTCAGAATTGCATTATATTGCGGACGGTCATTACGATCATCAAATTCCTTTTAAACTACAAGGTGATATGGCGCGGGTCGTTTCAAGTATTAATGCTTTGGTTCAAAGTACGATTGAATCAATGGAAGAAGAACGTCGAATTGAGAATTCAAAGGATGAGCTGATTACCAATGTTAGTCACGATATTCGAACACCATTGACATCAATTATCGGTTACTTAGGTTTAATAGAAGATAATCAATATAATTCGCAAGAAGATTTACTATCTTACACACATACAGCATTTGTGAAATCAAAGCAGATGAAGGTTTTAGTAGAAGATTTATTTGAATACACAAAAGTGCGACAGACGTCGACGCCAATTAATGCGATTAATTTTGATATGAATCAAATGTTAGAACAATTGGCAGCTAGTTTTGAACTTGAAGCTAAAAATAAAGAAATGACAATTAGTAGCAATACGAACCCTAACCCGTTAATGATGGAAGCTGATACTGAAAAATTAGGCCGTGTTTTTAATAATTTAATATCAAATGCCTTAAAATATGGGGCAGGCGGTAAACATATTTATTTAGAAGCAGAAAAAATTGGTCAGGAAGTTATCGTAAAAGTAACTAATGATGGCCCTAAAATACCTGAACAATCACTTAATCAATTATTTGATCGGTTTTACCGAGTGGAAGAATCTCGTTCACAAAAAACGGGCGGAACTGGATTAGGGCTTGCCATTGCTCAAAGTATTGTCACGCTCCACGGTGGGTACATATATGTTGTCTCAAATGAAGAGCTAACTAGTTTTGTTATTCATTTACCATTGGGTAAGAATATAAAATTAACTAGAAAGCAAGAAGAACAGTTGCAAGAATAGCTATTATTGGGTATTCTTAAATGAATAAGAGAAGTTAAGAGGGTAAAGAGAAAATGATATTTTTAAAACGTACAAAGAAATTCGTAATTGGGCTTATTTCAGGGGCAGCACTATTTACTGGGGTTTCAGCAATGGGACTTCAAGATGAGGTTAAATCTGTATCAGCTGCAACAACCAGTTCAAGCGCTATTAATTTAACAGCTAAAGCTGCTTTAGCAATTGATGCAGATACTGGACAAGTAATCTATGAAAAAAATGCTGATGCTGTTTTACCAATTGCATCAATGACAAAATTAATTTCGATTGATGTTATTTTAGATCAAATTAAAAGTGGTAAATTAACTTGGGATCAAAAAGTTAAGATTGATAACGATTCTTATAAAATTAGCCAGGATACATCATTATCAAACGTTCCGTTGAGTAAAACGAAATCATACACAGTTAAACAACTGTATGATGCTAGTTTAATTTACTCAGCAAATGGGGCTATTATGGCACTTGCTCATGAAGTATCGGGATCGCAAAAAGATTTCGTAACATTAATGCGTGCAAAGGTTAAGTCATGGGGAATTACAGATGCTAAGATTGATAACGTTTCTGGTTTAACTAATAGCGATATCAGTAAAGCTGATCGATACCCCGGTTCAGCCGCATCAGATGAAAATGAATTAACTGCCAAAGATATGGGAATTGTTGCTAAAAACTTACTTAAAAAGTACCCAGAAGTATTAAAAACAACAAGTATCAAACGTAAATATTTCGATAAAGGAACATCTGACCAAACACTAATGGAAAACTGGAACTGGATGTTACCTGGTTTAGCTAAGGCATATACAGAATTACCTGTTGATGGATTGAAGACAGGTACTTCTGACAAAGCTGGTGAATGTTTTACAGGAACTGTAAAAAAAGATGGTCATCGAATTATTACGGTCGTTTTAGGATCATCACACAAGAGTGAAACGGATGTAAGTCGTTTTACAGATACACAAAAAATAATGTCATATGTATTTGACATGTTCAACGTGGAAACAATCAAGGCTGGTACAATATTTAAAAACGCCGATAGTTTACCTGTATTTCATGGTAAAGAATTAACAACTAAAGTTATGCTTAAATCTAATCAAAAAGTTTGGTTGA
Source organism: Dellaglioa sp. CoH-57-MRSF-18 (assembly GCF_056781995.1). The sequence continues at coordinate 289,469 of NZ_JBXAXX010000001.1, read as the reverse complement.
AAAAAGGCGAAACAGTTAAGTCGATTATTTCAGCTAAAGTATCAGAAAATACTGATTTAGTTAAGAAAACAGGATTAGAAGCCCCAATTAAGGCTAATAGTGATATTGGAACGCTTAAATTAACTGGTAAAGATAATGCGTTATCTTATGTTGATGGCAAAAAATCACTTTCTGTTACAGGAACGAATAAAGATGCCATTGAAAAAGCTAACATTTTTGTTATTATGTGGCGTGCAATTACTAACTTCTTTGGAAATTTATTTTAAATCAATAAAATCATCTCTGATTTCTAGGGTGATTTTTTTGTCTATATGGGCAATTTAGTCGTGTAAGATTAAAAAAACATTAAAAAGAAAATAAAAATTTGTTGTTCGTGGACATTTGATGTATATTATAACGTATCGATAAAATTTTATAGTAGAAATAATTAATTTAGGGGGCACCAATTTTAATGAAAATGATTAAGAATGAATTTAAATTTGTTGGAAAGAATAGAATACTTCTAGTTTCAACAATTGTTATGATGCTTATTCCGATTCTGTATGCTGCTTTCTTCTTGAAATCAGTTTGGGATCCATATGGCAAAACAAGTGATTTACCAGTAGCAGTCGTTAATAACGATGAATCTGTTAAATATAATGGAACGACATTGGATGTTGGTGATCAACTTGTAAAAGAGTTGAAGAATAATGACCAATTGAAGTGGACATTCGTTTCTGCAAAACAAGCAAAACAAGGAATGAAAGACAACAAGTACTATACAACAATTACGTTGCCTAAAAACTTCTCTTCAAATGCTGCAACTTTAATGGATACAAATCCTAAAAAGATGAAAATCACGTACGATACTAATGCATCTCGTAACTACATTGGTGAAGTTATCAGTGAAACAGCAGCAAAACAATTAAATAGCCAAATTCGTGAATCAGTCACGAAAGCATATGCAACAGCTATTTTCGGCCAAGTTAAAACAATCGGTAAAGGCTTTAAGACAGCTGCAAGTGGTTCTAAAACATTGTCTGATGGTACAGTAACATTGAATGATGGCTTAAATAGCTACATTACTGGTGTAGGAACTGTTAATAATGGTGTTCAAACACTTTCAACTAGTGTTGTTCCATTAAAAAATGGTGTTCAAAAATTAGCAACAGGCGCTGGTTCTTTAAGTGCTGGATTATCAAAACTTAATAATAGTACAGGTACATTAGCTTCAGGTGTATCGAAACTAGATACTGGCTCAACAACATTAGCAAGTGGTGTAAAAGGTTATACTAATGGAGTTACTGAATTAAATAGTGGTTTGAGTCAATTAAGTTCAAATTCTCAAGCATTAAATGATGGAATAATTACCTTAAGAGGTGGTATTACAACAGTTCAAGCGGGTAACCAATCGTTAACTAAAAGCTTGAAGGAGTCTGCTGCAACTTTAGATACACAATTAAATAGTCCAGATTCACAAGCTGAAATGGCAAAATTAATGGCTGGATTTACAGCATTAGATTCAGGAATTTCTAAGTTGAATTCTGAATTAAATGGCACAAATGCGCCTAATATTGATGCTAAAAAATTAACAGCCGATTTAACTCAAATTGGAGCTAATACTAAACTTGTTGCCGCTAAAGCAACAGATGCTGGTTCACAATTGAGTGAATTAAATAATAGTCTTTATAGTACAACTAACGCATCCAGTGTTGCTGCACAACTTAAGGATGCGCAAAGTAATATGGGTGCTTTAGTTACCTTTGTAAAATCACCTGATTTTGCAGCTTTAGAGAAATCTAATCCAACGTTAGCAAAAAGTATTGCTGCTTCTGTTAATGGATTAGGAAGTAATCTTCAAACTGCTGGCACAAGTTTAGCAGCATCAGGTAATAATACAACAAAAATTAAAACAGATTTATCTGATATGACAACACCGTTGACTGATAACGGTGACAAATTAAAATCGATTCAAAAAGAATTAGCAGCTATTCAAGAATTACTACCTAAATTACAAGCATTAAAGGCGGGTGTTGCCGAGTTATCTGCTCAAGAACCACAAGTAACAGCAGGTGCTAAGAAAGCCATTGATAAACTAATGGCTGGATTAAATACTGTTAAAACTGGTTTAACGCAGACAGGTTCTGGCACAAAGGAAAGTCCTTATGGTGCTATCCAAGCAACAGACTTACTAAATGCTGGATTAGGTCAAATTATGGCTGGGTTAAATGGTACAGATAAAACTCCTGGCTTAATTCCAAGTGTACAAAAATACACTGCAGGTGTATTAAGTGCTAATAATGGTTCTAAAACATTAATTGGAAACAACAGTGCCTTAGTATCAGGCTCGAGTCAATTAAGTACTGGATTATCAACATTGAATGGATCAGTACCAACATTGACATCAGGAGTTAGTCAATTAGCTACTGGCTCAGGTACATTATCAAATGGTTTAGTAAGCTTGAATGAACAAGTACCAACACTTGTTGCTGGAGTTGATAAATTAGCTGCAGGGACTCAAAAATTAGATGATAACTCAGCTAAATTAGGTGATGGTTCTAAATCACTTAAAAAAGGGTCAAAAACATTAGCTACTGCTCTTAAAACAGGATCAGATACAGTTAATGGAATTAAAGCAACTAACAAGACAGCTAATATGTTTGCAGCACCTTCAGAATTGGAACATAAGAATTACAGTTATGTTCCTAACTATGGACATGCTTTAGCACCATATGTTCTTTCACTTGCATTATACGTTGGGGCAATCGTCTTTAACTTTGCATTCCCAATCCGTAAAATTTCAACTGAAGGTCAATCAGCAACAGCTTGGTTCTGGAGTAAAGTTGCTATTGGAACTGTCGTTGCCCTTGGTATGGCACTTGTTGAAGTTACAGGGATGCTTATGTTTGGATTACAAGCAGACCATATTGCTGAAACTTACTTAATTGCAACAGTATTCTCGTTAACATCGATGTATCTTGTTATGGCACTTGCTATGGCATTTGATAATCCTGGTCGATTCGTGGCCATGGTTCTCTTGATGTTACAATTAGGTGGCGCTGGTGGTACGTTCCCAATGGAAGTTACGAATAGCTTTTTTAATGCCATCCATCCATTCTTACCAATGACATACTCAACCTTAGGGTTCCGTGAGTCATTAACTTCTGGAATGGTTAGTGGACAAATTGGCATGAGCGTATTTGTTCTTGCAATCTTCGCTATCGTTTCATTAGTTCTATTATGGGTTGCTATGCAAATTCTTCAAAGAGTTGGACTTGCTGGTAAATCACAATTAGATGATAATCAAAAATTACAAGATTTAGAAAAATAGATTATTAAATAGAGTTACGCAAAATTAATTTTGCGGGCTCTATTTTTTTGATTGAATATATTTAGAATGGGTTAATTAAATTGAGGTTCTTAATCTTAGTCCTAATGGTCGTAATAATAACTAAAAAGCGGTATACTGTTACTATTAATATTTAAAACAATAGGAGGCCAAATTATGTTAAGTCATTTTGATGAAAAAAATGTTGAAGTTAACGAAAAAGGAATTCCATTTCCAGCTGATACACGTGTTAGTTTTGAAACAAATAACGAGTTCTTTACTGGTGTCGTTGAAAAACAACTAAAAAATTCGGCTATTATTAAATTCGATAAGGAATTTATTAAGAATGAAACAGCTGAAGAATTAAAACATAAAATTGTTGTTAGTTATGCAGGATTAGAATTAATTAAATAATCAGGATTAGAGATTAGCGTGCGTACTTAGCGCTAATCTCTTTTTTTAAATTAAACTAAAAGGGGGAAGTCAGAATGAATAGGTGGATCCAGAAATATCTAGATAAAGCTAGTTTGTTGGCCTCTCCCGTACAAATTGTTGTCTTTTACTATTTAGCATTGATTGTAGTAACAAGTATTTTATTATGCCTTCCGTTCTTCAAACAACCTGGTGCTAGTGTGCCATTTATTGATACAATATTCATGGCAGTCTCAACGGTTAGTGTTACAGGATTAACCACATTTCCGTTAGAGCAAGTCTATAACAATAACGGTATCATCTTACTAGAAATGCTTTTTCAAATAGGTGGTTTTGGTATAACAATGCTCTCAACGTTTATTATGGTAATTGCTGGTCGACGCATTGGGTTGCAACAACGCAGGCTAATTCAAACTGATATGAATCAACCGCATTTAAGTGGAAATGTTCGTTTAGTTTATTCAATTTTCGGCATTATGCTAGGGATTCAAGCTTTTTTTGGTGTGATATTTTCAATTTATTTATATGTACGTGATGGCTTTGAACATCTAGCTGCGTCAATTTTTGATGGCTTTTATATTGCAATATCTGCGTTAACAAATGCGGGATTTGACGTTACTGGGAAATCTATTATCCCTTATTCGAAAGATTACGTCTTTTTATTTTTAATTATGATTTTAATTTTTATAGGTGGTTTAGGATTTCCCGTTATTATTGAAATTTTAGCGTGGATCAAGGTTACGTGGTTCAAACCAGGACATAAAAAATTTAGATTTTCATTATTTACAAAATTAGCAGGTAGTTTTGCGATTGGATTTTTCTTTATTGGAACAATATTAATTTTCTTATCTGAACATAATGGTTATTTTGCACATAAGGATTTCGTTGAGAGAGTTATGACAGCTATGTTTTATAGTATTACAACGCGTAATGCCGGACTACAAATTAATCAAATTAGTGATTTTAATACGACAACCTTATTGATTTTTTCTATGTTAATGTTTATTGGTGCTAGTCCAAGTTCAGTTGGTGGTGGTGTTCGAACAACAACAATTGGGATTTTAGGATTATATTTGTTATCGTTTATTCGTGGACATAAGAATGTGAATATTTTTAATAGAAGGATTCATGAAAATGATATTCAAAAATCAGTAGTAGTTGTTAACCTATCGATATTTATGTGTTTAATCGCGGTCTTTATTTTAAGTATTACGGAGAATCATTCGTTGATTTCGCTGATTGTAGAAGTAACTTCTGCTTTTGGAACGACGGGATTATCAACGGGAATTACCAGTTCATTAAGCATTATCGGTAAAATGGTCATTATTATTTTGATGTTTGTTGGACGCGTAGGGATGTTATACATGTTAATATTCTTTGTTTCGAAAAAAGAACGGGATGAAAAGTATCGTTTTCCATCAGAACAGATCATTATTGGATAACTTTTTGATTAGAGTTACTAAATAATGAGTATTAAGAAACAGATGTATGCTATAATTTATATCGTTAAACCAACTTTATATTATTGGAGGACTATCGTGAAAGAAACAGAGAAACGCTGGCTCACAGTTCTTAAAATTGCGATGCCGCTTTGCCTGAGTTACGTCCCAATTGGACTCGCATGTGGTATTTTGTTGCATGCAGCAGGCTTCAATACGATATTAGCAGGATTAGTTTCCATACTTGTCTTTTCAGGTGGTGCACAGTTTTTAATTGCATCAATGTTGACGATTCAGTCGCCAATTCTTTCAATTGTTACTATGCTATTTTTCTTAGAATTACGGTATGCGTTATTAGGTGCTAGTTTGTCACAGTACATTCGAGGAACTAGTCGTAAGTTTTTATACATATTTGCGGCATCACTAAACGATGAAAATTACGCAGTAAACTATTTAAAATTTGCAACAGATAAAGAATGGAAACCAAAAGATGCCTTGATGGTTGAACATTATTCATTATTATTTTGGACGATGAGTAATATTGCAGGTAGTTTAATTGGTGCTGGGTTAAAAATTAATTTAAGCATTGTTGAATTTGCATTAACTTCATTATTTATTTACATGATAGTCATGCAACTTAAAAATTATCTCACAATTATTATTAGTATTCTTTCAGGTATTTTAGCAATTATTTTCATGTCATTGTTCCAAAGTACGATGGGATTAGTTGTAGCAACTTTACTAGCTTCCTTTGTTGGATTTATTATTGAACATGAAATTGTTAGAAAAGGTAAACGAAATAAATTATTAAATACGATTAAACCAAAAGCAAGTCGACATACAATAAGTAGAAAGTCTAAAGTTTCTGAGGAAAGTTAACTATGGAAATGACAACAATGGATCATTTTTTATTAATTATTTTATCTGCAATTGTTGCATATTTACCGCGATTTATTCCATTACGAATTTTTTCATCTCGAGAAATCCCAGAATGGTTTAATGAATGGATGAAGTATGTACCCGTTGCGTTATTTTCAGCATTAGTTTTTAAAGACCTTTTTATTGATTCAAGTTTTCAATTTGTGGGCGTAGATAACGTCACAAAATTAATAGCGGCTGTGGTTGTATTCGCAATCGCATATCGTACGAGATCAATGGGATTATCTGTTGTACTTGGACTTTGCGCTATTATGCTGTTGTCACTTATATTATAAATTAAGTAAATAAGAATTTAGTTTCTCTCAGGGACTAAATTCTTATTTTGAATAACGGTTGAAGGATGTTCCATGATATAATAACAGCGATATAAATATAGGGATAAGAGGTGTGGTTAAAATGAAAAAATGGGTATGGGGATTAGTTGCAGTTGTTATAGTAGGTATGTTTGGTGGCTACGGTTTAACGAAACATGCAGAAGCAAATAAAAATTATAATACAGCCATGAAGAACGGTAAAACTGCGATTCAAGATGCAGAATATACTGAGGCAGAAAATTATTTTGATGTCGCTTTAAAAAAGAAATCAAATGATGCGACTGCACAAGCTTACAAGACACAGGTGACACATTACAAGGCAGTAATTAACAAAACTGAAGATCGTCAGTATAGTAAAGCAAAGGATGCAATTAGCATCGTGCTAGCGGATCATGATGGATCAGCAGTCATTAAAAAACGAGCAACAAATTTGAAAAAAGAATTAACAACGGTTCTTGAAAAACGTGCGCTATTCATAAAAACATATAATGAAGCAATGAATTTAAATACAGAATATAGCTACACAGCATCAAACGATAAATTAACTGAAATCTTAAAAGATAGTAGTATTGATAAAAATTATTACTCAGATTTAAAGAAAAAAGCAACAGACTTACAACAAAAAAATGATAAGAATTTGGCAACGATTGGCTACCCAACAAGTAGTTCTTCAAGCAGTTCTTCAAGTAGTTCGAAAAGTTCAACACCATCATCTAAAAGTAGTGGTTATGGGTCGGAGTATAGTATACCAGAAATAAAAAACAATTCGTCAGCTACGTTGACGTCAGAAGAACAAGCCGCTGCATCATCGTATTCAGGTTCGAATGAATATACAACAAGTTCATCTAACATAGTAGATGGTAACGGTAAAGCAATTACAGCATCACGTATTAAGGCAGCACGAGACTCAATTAAATTTGCTGGTGTTAACCCTAACTCATTTAGTGATTCAGATGTTGTAAAAATTATTAAACAGGCTGTTAAAGAAACAACAAGTGTTAAAGCTATTGCAGCGCGAGATTACAAATAAATTAGTATTTTAAGAGTGTGATTCTAAATTTTAGGATTATGCTTTTTTCTTAACCTCCACTGAAAACGTTTACTTTTAATTTGGTGCAAAGTTATTATATAGTAGAAATAAGGGGGAATATGACATGTACTTAGCTGTTAAAGAGATTAAATATAATAAACTTCGGTATGGTCTGATTATTTTCACCATCTTTTTAGTTTCATATCTCATTTTTTTTTAACGGGATTGGCTTTTGGGCTTGCGAACAATAATCGGTCTTCAATTGATAATTGGGATGCGGATAACATTGTTATCAGTCAGTATGCGAATAATAATTTGGCATCTTCCGAGATACAAAAAGACTCACTTCCTAAGATTTCAGGGTCAAAATCAGACTACGCTTATTTAGGTCAAATGATGGGCGTTGCTAGTCGGAAAAACGAACCAAAAGCTAATATTAGTGTTTTTGGAGTTCAATTTAATCAATTTTTGAAGCCTAAATTAGTTCAAGGCAGAATGCCGCAGAAAGTTAACGAAGTAGTTGTTGATAATGGATTAGATGCCACTAAATTAGGCCAAAAAATAAAAATTAATAATGCGAAACAAGAATATAAAGTAGTGGGGATAACGACGGGTAATAAATACACAACAGCACCAGTTGTCTATTTACAATTAGCTGACTATCAAACGTTACGTTATGGCCCGGACAATCCGACTGAAAAAATTAATGCAGTTGTTTTAAAAAATTCAGCTAAAATTAAAAAAGATCAACAATTAGCGACATTAACAATGGACAAGGTGATTAACAACATACCGGGATATGGTCCAGAAGTGAAGACCTTTACGTTAATGATTGGCGCCTTATTTGTCATTATTGCGTTTATCGTAGGTATCTTTATGTATATTTTAACCATTGAAAAAACAGCCGTTTATGGCGTGTTACGTGCACAAGGAGTTTCTAGTGGGACTTTGGTTAAAAGCTTAATTTGGGAGTCGTCATTACTAGGTTTACTAGGAATTGGATTGGGTATTATTGCAGATGTGGCAACAGCGCTATCGTTACCAGCTGCCGTCCCATTTTTAAATAATGTCTTCTTAGTCGTAGGATTTTCGGTTATCTTATTATTGATGATCATTCTAGGATCACTATTCTCCATTTTTAAAATATTACGTGTTGATCCACTTGATGCAATTGGAGGTGTCTAAATGAGTTTAATGCAATTATCTGATGTTTCTAAAACATTTGGAAAAGGTGATAATAAAAAGTTGGCTCTTGATAATATTGATTTAGTTGTTGAGAAAGGGACGTTTATTGGCTTGACAGGTCCATCAGGATCTGGAAAAACAACGTTGCTGACCATTATGGGTGGATTACAAGGATTAACCGATGGAACAATTTATTTTAAAGATCAAGAGATCGGACAATTAAGCGAAAAAGAGCGAACTAGGTTACGATTTAATGAATTTGGGTTTATTTTACAAGGGTCTAATTTAGTCCCATTTTTAACCGTTTTAGAACAATTTGAATTAGTCAATAAAATGAAAACTAAAAAAGAAAGTCGTAATCCCGAAATGATGTTACGTGACTTAGGTGTATGGGACCAAAGAAATCAATATCCTGCTAGTCTTTCAGGTGGTCAAAGACAACGCGTTGCAATCGCTAGAGCATTATTTGGGCAACCGGAGCTCATCTTTGCTGATGAGCCAACGGCAAGCTTAGATAGCAAAAGAGCGAAGCAAGTTGCAGCCCAGCTAGCCGATATTACTAAAAAGACGGGACAAACGATTATTATGGTTTCACATGATGAAGATGTCTTGGCATATACAGACCAAACATTTTTTATGCGAGATGGACAGCTCACAAAAGAATGATTTTTAATGATAACGAAAAGAGAACCGCAATTGCGGTTCTCTTTTCGTTTAAAGTTTTACTATTTTAGTGGAGTCCATTTCCAGTTATTAACTTCTGGAAGATCATCACCATTTTCACGGATGTATGATTCATGTTTAGCAACCATAGCTTCCATTTCTTTAACAAATTTATCGCCTGCAGCGCCTAAGTTGCCAGCTTGTAAGACAGCATCTTTAGCAAGGTTGTAACGATCCATTTGGTTCAAGACACGCATATCGAATGGTGTAGTGATATCACCATTTTCACGGTAACCATGGATTGAAACATTGTGGTTATGACGATCATAGAAGATGTCACGAACCATAGCTTCGAAACCATGGAATGCGAATACGACTGGTTTATCAGTTGTAAAGTAACCGTCAAATTCTTCATCAGAGAAACCACGAGGGTCAATCTTAGGATGACGTAATTTTAAGATATCTACAATATTGATGAAACGAATCTTCAATTCTGGGAATGCTGAGTTTAAAAGACTAACAGCAGCTAAAGCTTCTAAGTTAGGTTCTGAACCAGCAGCAGCAATAACAAGATCAGCATCATCGCCCTTAGCAGTACTTGCCCAATCGATAACTTTCAAACCATTGTCAACAAGTTCTTGAGCTTCATCAGCTGAGTAGAATTGAGGACGTGGTTGTTTACTTGAAACGATTAAGTTAATAAGTTCTTCACTTTGAAGAGTCTTATTCATAACAGCTAATAAACTGTTAGAATCAGCAGGTGTATATTCACGGATAAATTCAGGTTTCTTATCAGCTAAATGACCAAGCATACCTGGATCTTGATGAGTATAACCATTGTGATCTTGTTGGAATACAGTTGATGTTGCAATAACATTCAATGATGGGTATTGTTTACGCCATGTTTGTTCTTTGGCTTTACGTAACCACTTGAAATGTTGTGTCAACATTGAATCAACGACACGTAAGAATGATTCATAACTAGCGAAGAAACCATGACGTCCAGTTAAGACATAACCTTCCATCCAACCTTCAGCTTGATGTTCTGATAATTGTGAATCAAGAACACGGCCTACAGGACTTTGCCATTCGTCGTTACCTTCTTTGATTGGTTCTAACCATTGACGGTTAGTAGCTTCAAAGATAGCATTCAAACGGTTTGATTTTGTTTCATCTGGTCCGAAGATACGGAAGTTTTTAGGGTTTTCTTCAATAATATCACGAGCGAAGTCACCGAAAATAATCATATCTTGTGCTGTAACAGCACCTGGAGTTGATGTATCAACAGCATTTTTCTTCCAATCAGGCATAACTAATTTTTGAGGATTAATACCACCGTTAGTAATAGGGTTCATTGCCATACGTTGGTTGCCTTTAGGTGCCATTTCTTTTAGTTCAGGAATTAATTGACCGTCTTTTGTAAATAATTCTTCTGGACGGTATGATTTCATCCATTTAACAAGAGCATCAACATGTTCCATGTGACGTTGGTCTACAGGAATTGGAACTTGATGAGCACGGAATGAGCCTTCGATTGGTTCGTTGTTCCAGACTTCTGGACCAGTCCAGCCTTTTGGTGTACGAACAATCATAACAGGCCATTTAGGCATTGTTGCTTCTTCAGCTGGGTGTTTGCGAGCTTCAGTTTGGATTGCTTTAATTTTTTCGATAGCAAGATCCATTTTTTTAGCCATTTCAGGATGGATGATCTCAGGATCAGTTCCTTCAACGAAAATTGGATCCCAACCCATACCTTCAAAGTATTTTGTTAAATCTGCATCAGATTTACGTGATAAAATTGTAGGATTTGAGATTTTGAAACCATTCATATCAAGGATTGGTAATACAGCACCATCATTAACTGGGTTAATGAAGACATTTGAGAACCAACTTGCTGCTAATGGTCCAGTTTCTGATTCACCATCACCAATTACTGTAGCAGCAATTACGTCAGGGTTATCAAGAATAGCACCAGCGGCATGAGATAATGAATAACCTAATTCGCCACCTTCATGGATTGATCCTGGTGTTTCAGGAGCAGCATGAGAAGCGACACCACCTGGGAATGAAAATTGTTTGAACAATTTTTGCATACCAGTTAAGTCTTCAGTGATTGTTGGGTAGATTTCTGTATAACTACCATCAAGGTAAGCATTAGAAACCATAACTTGGCCACCATGACCAGGTCCTTCAATATAGAACATGTTTAAGTTATATTTATTAATTGCACGGTTTAAATGAGCGTAAATAAAGTTTTGGCCTGAGATTGTTCCCCAATGACCAATAGGGTTAACTTTGATGTCTTCAGGTACGACTTCAGTTTGTAATAATGGATTTTGTTTTAAATAAAGTTGTCCAACTGAAAGGTAGTTTGCTGCACGCCACCAAGCATCAACTTTATCTAAATATGATTTAGATGAAAAATCAGTTTCTGTCATAGTTACACACTCCTATATGTTTTATTTGCTAAAGTTATAGCGCTTTCTATATGTTCATAATAACAAACATTAAATAAAAGTCAATCATTTAATTCATTGGAACGTACCAATTATTTTAAAAAGTAAATAAAAAGCCGTTAAATAGCCTATTTAACGGCCATGAAAGTATTAAATTTAGAAAATTTATAATGAAATCTCATACTTGAATATTCAAATGGGGTACCATTATCTAAGAAGAAAATACCATCCATTATACTAACTGGTTCAGTTGGTTTTAAATTTAAAAGTTTTTGATCATTTTCGTCTGATGGTTCAGCGTAGATTGAAAGCGACGATTTAGTAACTGATTGATTCTGAATATCCTCCAAATAATTAAAAATTGATCCTTTAACAATTGTTTGAGATAAATTAGGAACAATCTTAATTGGAATATAGCCTGTTTCAATCATAAAAGGCGTTTTTTCAAATAAACGTAAGCGAACAATCTTGTAGACAAAATCATCTGTGTCTAAGAAAAGATTGCGTTGTAAATCTTCTGAGGGCGCAATAACTTCAAAACTTAGTACTTTAACTTTAGGGCTTTTACCATTCATTTCAAATCCGTCTGTAACACCTAAGTTAGAGCCTTCATAATTAAAAACGGTTTTATTTTTTAAATATAAGGGATTAATGAAGGTGCCGGAACCGCGTTTTTTAAAAATAATACCGTCGTTAGCCATTTGGCTAAGAGCTCGTTTTACTGAACTACGACTAATTTTATAAGTTTCACTCAAACTACGTTCATCAGGGAGTTTCATGTCGGGAAATTCATCTGCAGCGATTCTTTTTTTAAGTTTACTAATCAGTTGTTTGTAAATTAATTCAGCCATACAAGAGTACTCCTTTCGTAGAGTCAATCTTCATAGTTAACCATAAGTTTTAATAGACGACAAGTCGTCAACTTTCCGGAGAGATAATTATTTTAGAACAAAAAGGTAAGAATTACAGACATTTTAGTAAATATTTTGTACAATGAAGACTATAGTTAAAGGAGTGTGTCTATTGGAAATTTGGCAAAGTTTTATTGAAAATATTAAGTTACGTAGATTTGTTGTACTTTGTGTAATTATGGGTGTTATTTTTCTTGCGAAAGATGTCATTAGCATTGTTCTATTAACTTTTATATTTACATATTTAGTAGTCCGATTGATAAATGTTATTCAAAGACATTCATCAATTAATAGTCGAATAATTGTTATAGGAGTATATCTGGCAATTATCGCGCTGCTTTATTTGGCAGTTACTAAGTATTTTCCTATTTTAGTTTCGCAAACAGTTTCAATGGCACATTATGTGATTAATTTTTATCGTCATCCAGGTAAAGATACAAATCTTGTGATGGAATGGGTACTTAAATCTATTGGTAAATCTCAAATTGTGCCACAATTAAAAAGTAGTTTTACGCTTGTATTTCAATATATAACGAGCATTGGTTTTATGGCAGCAACATTTTTATTATCGCTTATTTTAAGCTTCTTTTATACGATTGAAAAAGATCAGATGACACATTTCTCAAAAAACTTTTTATCAAGTGATTTTGGTTGGTTTTTCCAGGATATTTACTTCTTTGGTGAAAAATTTGTTAAATCATTTGGTGTCGTTATTGAAGCACAATTCTTTATCGCAACTGTTAATACAGTTATTACTGTGATTGGGTTGTACTTCATGCATATGCCACAGCTCTTGCCTTTAGGAATATTAATTTTCTTATTAAGTTTAATTCCAGTCGCAGGGGTATTAATTTCATGTATTCCATTAAGTTTAGTTGGTTATTCGGTTGGTGGCGTACGTGATGTGGTTTACATCTTAATTATGTTAATGGTCGTTCATTTATTAGAATCATATGTATTAAATCCTAAATTTATGTCAAGTCGGACAGAACTACCTATATTCTTTACATTTGTAATCTTGTTAGTCAGTGAAGAATTATTTGGAACGTGGGGCTTGATTGTCGGAATTCCCATTTTCACATTCTTCTTGGATATCTTGGGTGTGAAGTCAATTCCTGGATCTAAAGGACGGATTGGTAAAATTAAAGGAATAAGGAAGGATAGTCAAACTGATGGTAAAGAAAAATAAATTTTTAGCTGATTTTAGAGTGAATAGAAAAAATACAAATTCAGTTAAATGGGATAGTTTAAAAGAGCAATATGGCGATGATAAATTATTGCCACTGTGGGTTGCAGATATGGATTTTAAAGCACCTAAAGCCGTAACTGATGCTTTAATAGCACGGGTACAACATGGTGTTTTTGGTTATTCAACAATTCCTGATTCATATTATGATGCCTTTTTTGATTGGCAACAATCTCGCTATGGGATTGAACTGCATAAGGAATGGATGAGATTTGGAACAGGGGTTGTAAATTCATTATATCAATTAGTCGATTTAATGACGGAACCAGGTGATAGCGTCTTAGTTCAAACACCAGTATATTACCCTTTTTATAGTGCAATTGAAGATAATAACAGACGTATCGTACGAACACCTTTGAAACATGAAAATAATCAATATGAAATGGATTTTGAAGCAATTGAACGAGATATGAAAGCTAATCACGTTAAATTACTTATTCATTGTTCACCGCATAATCCAGTTGGTCGCGTCTGGACTGAAGCTGAACTGACACAACTCTTTGAAATTTGTCGTGAAAATAAAGTGATGGTAATTTCGGATGAAATTCATCAAGATTTAATTGTGGGAAAAAAACCATTTGTATCAGCTTTATCAATAGACGAAGGTCGTTATCGAGATAATATGGTTGTCGTTAATGCTCCCTCAAAAACATTTAATTTAGCTGCTTTACAAAACTCGCATATCATTATTCCAAACGCGCAATTACGAGCTAAGTACGATAAAATGGTACAGCGTTTGAACAAACCTGAGGGTAGTTTAATGGGATGTGTTGCTGGAGAGGCGGCTTATCGTTCAGGAGCAGTTTGGTTAGATGAAATTCTGAGTATCGTAAGGACCAATTATTTAGAAGTCAGCCACCAATTAGTCAATAAATTTCCAGAAATTAAAATTAGTGAACTAGAAGGCACATACTTGATGTGGATTGACCTTTCAGCATATGTAAATCCCAGTCGGATGAAAGAATTTATTCAGAATGAGTGTGGCTTAGCTATTGATTATGGACAATGGTTTAGTGAAGAAACGCCAGGCTTTATTCGAATGAATTTGGCAACTGATTTAGGAACGGTTCAAACAGCTGTTGATCAGTTGTTAAAGGGACTCAAAAGTGCAAAGCTAAATCGCTTAAATTAGACTATTAATTTATTTCATTTCAGTGTAAAATAAACCAGTAAACTAAAAATAGAAAAAGAGGATTTTATCTTATGGCAAAATTAGTATTTATTCGTCACGGACAAAGTGAATGGAACTTATCTAACCTTTTCACAGGTTGGGTAGATGTTAACTTGAGCGAACAAGGCGTTGCTGAAGCACAAGCAGCTGGTAAAAAGATTAAAGAAGCTGGAATCGAATTTGATCAAGCTTATACATCTGTTTTAACACGTGCTATTAAAACATTACATTACGCACTTGAAGGTTCAGACCAATTATGGGTTCCTGAAATCAAATCATGGCGCTTAAATGAACGTCATTATGGTGCATTACAAGGCCAAAACAAAGCCGAAGCAGCAGAACAATTCGGTGAAGATCAAGTTCTTGTATGGCGTCGTTCATACGATACATTACCTCCACTTTTAAGCGCAACTGATGAAGGTTCAGCAGCTAACGATCGTCGTTATGCTGATTTAGATCCTAAAGCTATCCCAGGTGGCGAAAACTTAAAAGTTACTTTGGAACGTGTTATTCCTTTCTGGGAAGACGAAATCGCTCCTAAATTACTTGAAGGCAAAAATGTAATCGTTGCTGCACATGGTAACTCATTACGTGCCCTTACAAAATACATTGAAAACATCTCTGATGCAGACATCATGGGCGTTGAAATGGCAACTGGCGAACCAGTTGTTTACGATCTTGATGACAAATTAAACATCGTAAGCAAAATTAAACTTTAATATTAATAAAAAACCTGATGACAATTTTATGTCATCAGGTTTTTTTGTATTAGTCAATAATTGGCGAAAAAGTCGGTAGTTTTAGCAGTTAAAACCAGAAAGCGCTTGCCAAAGCAAATAATATGTATTATATTGATGTAATCGAATACACATTCTATTTGATAAATATATCAAAGAAATGAAGGAGAAACGTTATGGCAAAAGTTATTACTGTTTTGGGCTCAACTAATATTGATAAGGTTGTTTCTGTACCCCGTTTCGCAACTAGCGGCGAAACTTTACACACACCAAATCATCAAGTTGAAGCAATGGGTGGAAAAGGATTGAACCAAGGTGTTGCCGCTGCACGTTCTGGTGCAAAGACTAACATGATTACAAAAGTTGGTAAAGAATTTGATACCTCAAAGAATATGAATGTTGAAAACTTAAGCACTGAACATGTGATTGTTTCAGATACTGAAGAAACTGGACAAGCTTATATTACTGTTTCAGCCGAAACAGGCGATAATATTATCCATATTTATGGTGGCGCTAATGCTGATATGACACCAGCTGATGTACGCGCACATGAAGCTGCCATTGCTGAATCAGATTTTTTGATTGCGCAATTAGAAATTCCAACAGAATCAGTTATTGAAGGTTTCAAGATTGCACGCGAACATGGTGTTAAAACAATTTTGAACCCAGCTCCAATGCCTGAAAATGGTGGACTACCAGCTGAATTATTAGAATTAACTGATATTATTACACCAAATGAACATGAAACATTCTTATTGACTGGGATAGAAGTGACTGATGAACATTCAATGATACACAATGCTGCGTACTATTTTGAACGTGGAATTAATACCGTAATCATTACAATTGGCTCAGAAGGTTCTTTCTACATGCGTGATAATGGTGAAGAAGGAGTCGTTCCAGCATTTAAGGTTAAGGCTGTTGATACAACTGCTGCCGGCGATACTTTTATTGGTGCTACAGCAACACGTTTACATGCTAATTTAGATAATTTAGCTGAAGCTATGCGTTATGGATCAGCTGCTTCATCTGTAACGGTGTCACATGCTGGTGCACAACCAAGTATTCCAACTGAATCTGCTGTATTAGCTGTTTTGGATGCTAATAAATAAATTTAAATTGTTGAATGGGAGATAAATTATGCGTAAAACTAATCTTTTGAATACAAAATTATCAAATGCTATTTCTGAAATTGGACATACACAATGGTTAACAATTGGTGACTCAGGCCTACCAATTAAGGATGATGGACGTAAAATTGATCTTTCAATCGTACGTGGATTACCATTATTTATTGATGTTTTAGCTGCAACACTTTCTGAAATGAAAATTCAAAAAGCTTTTTTAGCTGAAGAAATTAAAACGGTTAATCCTGAACAATATGCTGCTATCAAGGCTTTATTAGATGATGATGTTGAAGTTGTTTTCATTTCACATGATGAATTGAAATCGATGAGTCGTGATGATAATAATATTGCTACAGTACGAACAGGTGAAATCACACCATTTTCAAATATCGTTTTGGAATCAAATGTTGATTTTGAAGGCGAAGCAATTAAATAGTTATTAATATAAGGATAGGATGATATAAAAATGAATATGTTAGGATTATTTTTCTCACTTTTAGCAATTATTGGTTGGAGTGCATATCCAACTTTAGTATCATATTTTGGCGGTAAACCAGTTCAAGGTATTTTTGGAGCAACATGGGGAACTTTGATTGTTGCAATCGTCCTTTCATTAGTCATGGGAATGCCCATGTTACAAGGTTCTAATTTTTGGTTAGCATTTTTCTCAGGGGCAGCTTGGGCCTTTGGAAATGTTTTAACTATTATGGCTTTTGGGATGAAAGATCAGGATGGAAATGCTTTAGGTTCTGCTAAAGCAATGCCAATCTCAACAGCTTTCCAAATTACAGCAAATGTAGTTTGGGGTGTTGTAATGCTTGGTAACTGGGGTCCAGTTTCATCAAAATTATATGGATTCATCGCTGTATTTGTTATCTTGGTTGGAGCTTATATGACAACTTATCAAGAAAAGAAATCAGCTGGAAATAAAGAACTACTTACAAAGGCAGTTGGTGTCTTATTGATTGCCCAAGTTGGTTATTCATTATATGGTATCCTTCCACAATATACTAAAAATACTGATGGTATGCATATGTTTTTAGCACAAGCTATCGGGATGGCAGCATTTGGATTAATTCTTGGAATTTATGAATTAACGAAAAATAAAAATAACATTTTTACACAAAGTGTTACGTACAAACAAATTTTTTCTGGTTTCTTCTTTGCAATGGCAGCATTGGGTTATTTAGTTTCAGCTCAACCTGCAATGCTTGGATTGGCAACTGGATTCGTCCTTTCACAAGTTTCAATTGTTGGAGCAACGATTTCAGGAATTGTCGTTATGCGCACTAAAAAAACGGGTAAAGAATGGTTAGTTATTATTATTGGTCTTATACTAATTGTAATTGCGGCTTCTGTAACAGTTTTCTTAAAAAACTAGATAAAATTAATTTTAAAACCTTGATAACAATACTATGTTATCAAGGCTTTTTGTTATTATTTGATTTAAAATGTCATAAAATGATAAAAAAATAAACATTAACTAGAACTCACTATGATATTTAAAACCTACTTTCCGATTCAAGTTATAAAAGTCAAAATAATTGTAATTATCAGTTTAGGTGCTAGGATTGGACTTATAAATAAGATAATAGGAGGAATCATCATGGGGGATTTAACAACAAATGAAGGTCAAACATGGGCGAATAATCAAAATTCACAAACAGCTGGGGCTCGTGGACCGGTTTTAGTTCAAGATTACCAATTACTAGAAAAATTGGCACATTTTAATCGAGAACGTATTCCAGAAAGAGTGGTCCATGCAAAAGGGGCAGGGGCTAAAGGCTATTTTGAATTAACTAGAGATATGAGTGATTATACTATGGCAGGTCTTTTCAATGGTTTGGGCAAGAAAACGCCAGTCATAACCCGTTTTTCACAAGTAGCTGGTGAGGCAGGTTATCCGGATACTTATCGAGATGTACGAGGATTTGCAGTAAGATTTTATACAGATGAAGGTAACTACGATATTGTGGGTAATAATACGCCCGTTTTCTTTATTAATGATGCTTTGAAATTCCCAGATTTTATACATTCCCAAAAGCGTGACCCAAAAACGCATGCTAGAAG
Organism: Dellaglioa sp. CoH-57-MRSF-18; assembly: GCF_056781995.1. The sequence continues at coordinate 270,442 of NZ_JBXAXX010000001.1, read as the reverse complement.
TCAGGATATGCAGTGGGATTTCTGGTCGTTATCACCTGAAACAGTTCACCAAGTAACAATGCTTATGAGTGATCGTGGGATCCCTGCTAGTTACCGAATGATGCACGGTTATGGAAGTCATACTTTTAAATGGGTAAACAAGCAAGGTGAACAATTTTGGGTTAAATATCATTTCAAAACAAACCAAGGTGTTCATAATTTAAGTAATGAGGTTGCTGAAGAATTAAGAGGAAAAGATTCTGATTACTTACAAAATGATTTGTATAATGCGATTGAGGATCAAGATTACCCCAGTTGGACAGTAGCCGTACAAATTGTGCCTTACAAAGCAGGATTAGCCTATCCGCAAGATATCTTTGATGTTACGAAAGTTATTTCGCAAAAGGACTATCCATTAATTGAAATTGGCCAAATGGTTTTAGATGAAAATCCAAAAAATAATTTTGAAGATATTGAAGAATTAGCATTTTCACCAGCTAACTTCGTTCCAGGAATTGAAGCCTCACCAGATAAATTACTCCAAGGACGCTTATTTGGTTATAAAGATGCTGCAAGATATAGATTAGGTGCTAACTATGAACAATTGGCAACTAACCGTCCTAAAAATGAGGTTCATAATTATGAACGAGATGGTTTAATGGCGCAAAATCAGAACGGTGATGTTAACTATGAGCCCAACAGTTTAGGTGGACCTGAAGAAAATCGCCATGCAGAAGTTCATGGTGATACATTGGATGGAAAAGTAGGCAACTATTCAGTAAATGAGGATTATTATACTGCTGCCGGTAAATTATATCGATTGTTACCTACTGATGAAAAAGCACGTTTAATTGAAAATATTAAATTAAATCTGGGACAAGTTAAAGATATTGAGATAAAGATTCGTGAAACTAAACAGTTTTATCAAGCTGATAAGGAATACGGAACACGTGTCGCAGAAGCATTAGGGTTAGAACTAAGCTTAATTAAATAATTCTTTCGGTGTATTAAAATGTTTAACAAAAAAAAGGAATAAATCACTGTAATCAAACAGCGATTTATTCCTTTTTTTTGTGTTGTTTACATGCCGTGTTCTAAAAGATACTTGTAAGAAATATCTGATAAATCGGGTGAGATACGGACACGATGCAAGGTGAATAGTCCTTGGCTTTCATTAGCGAGTCCTGGTAATGTCGTTAGACCAAGTTTGTAGCCTGCATCTTTAGCAAGTTTAGCGGTCTGGTTATTGAAGCGACCAACTGGATAACAAATAATTGATGTCTCTTGATGAAATTTATTGTTTAGCCATTTTTTCGAATTCTTAAATTCAAAAGTTTGTTGTGCATCGGTCATCTGATTAAGTTCCTCATGATGGACAGTATGACTTTGAATACTTACTAAACCTGATTTTCGCATCTCGTTCATTTGTGGCATAGTTAGTTTGTTTATGTGGCCAAAGTGGCTTGTAATATAGTTGATGGTTGCTTTTTGATGATATTTTTTGAGAGCAGGATAAGCTTTTTCATAGTTATCCTTGTAACCATCATCAAAAGTAATCCAAACAATTTTATTAGCAGGTTTTTTATGTGTTTTAAAAACTTCGATAGCTTCAGCAGGTGATAACGTGTAGTAACCATTTTTTTTAAGCCACTGCATTTGATGGGCAAATTGTGCTTCAGGAATACGAAGTGAATTTCCAACAGAAATACTATGATACATTAAAATTGGAAATTCGGTCTGGCCCTTAAATGATTTCCAATGCGAACTGTCTATTTTAGTATTTGAAATGAGCTTATTTTTCTTAATAGTTTTCTTGGGTAAAGATGAACTTACCTTTTTAGAGCTATTTTTTTGGTGATTAGTATTGGAAACGGAGTGAGAATTTTGAATGAAAAAGAATAATGAACCAATAGAGACGATTAGGACTAAGAATAATAAGATAAACCAACCTTTTTTATGTTTTAACATGATGAACTCCTTTTATGAGAAACGATACTATCTAATTTACCACGCTAAGGTAGTAAGATTCAATTTTTACGCGGATAAAGTCAATAAATGTAAAAAAAGGTAAGGCTATGATAGTATAAAGTACATATTAAATATTTAATTGGGGGAAAATATGCGTAGAACATTTCATTTTTTAAATCAAAGTTATAAGGAATTTTTTCAACACTGGAAATTGTATTTTATTTTAGTAGTTGTTACTAATTATATTTTATCTGCAGTGGTACAACCAATCTTAACTTGGGTGGTAAGCCAGATACTTAGTAGTAACCAAGTCGAATATTTAACCTATACTAACATTATTTCGGTTATTGAGGATAAACCTATATTATTAATTGAGTTTATCCTTGTTATATTAGTTATATTAAGTATTGTTTATATTCAAATGTCTTTCATGATCAGGGGTATTCAAGCTATTCGTTATGATTTAAAAATTGAATTTAAGTCATTATTAAAACAATCAATTCATGACGTTTTAGAGTTACGTCCTTTAACAGCGTTGCTCGTTATTTTTTACTTCGTTTTAATTTTACCATTTGGACAAGTCTTATTTACATCTACTTTATTAAATAAGGTGACTATTCCAGATTTTATTCTTCAAGATATGTGGACAAGTCCAGCTATCTGGGGCCCAATACTTTTAGTCTATGGTGTAGCATTTTTCTTCTCTATCCGATTAATTAGTTTTATTCCAACTATGTTGTTTAGTTCAGAAAAAAGAATCGGTCATTTAATTAAACAAAGTTGGGAAGCTGGACGTGGCAAATTTTGGATAACCGTCACAAAAGGATTAGTAATTACGGCTTCTATAGCTTTTATATCAGGAATTGTTCAAATTAGTTTGTTCCTAATTCAGAACTATGTAGATAATCATTTTCAAAATCAAGCATTTATGATTGTGATGTTTAATCTGTTTATTTTGGAAATTTTAGGACAAATCGTATTAGCTTTAAGTGTGACTATGTTGTTAGGTATTGCGCTAGATGTTTTTGAAGAACAACAACCGCATTTGAAACCCGTTCAAGAAACATTCTATAAAGAGAAACGCTTTATTAAATTACAGAAAGTTAGTGTCGTTGTTCTCCTGATACTAGTTGCAGGGACAGCTTCTATTTATAATTATGTTTACTTAAAGGGGATGCTAAATGACTATCCAGTTCTTATTTCTCACCGTGGAGTTGATGATGGAAATGGTGTACAAAATACCATTCCTGCCTTAGAAAAAACAGCTAAAGAGAAACCTGATTACATCGAAATGGATATTCAAGAAACAAAAGACCATAAATTTGTTGTTATGCATGATCCAAATTTGGAAAATTTAGCGAATGTTAATCGGACAGTACATGATTTAACATTATCCGAGTTAACAGCATTAACTGTTCGTGAAAATGGTTATTCAGCTAAAATTCCAAGTTTCGATGAATATTTAAAGGCAGCAGAGAAGAATCATCAAAAATTATTAGTTGAAATCAAAGTATCTCCGCAAGATAGTCCCAATATGACTAAAAACTTTGTTAAAAAATATCAAAAAAGACTATTAGCTGATAAGGATCGAATTCATTCTTTAAGTTATGATGTTGTTTCACAAGTAAAAAAACAAGCACCAAAGCTTTATATCAGTTTTATTATTCCATATAATATATCATTTCCAGAAACACCAGCAAATGCGTACACTATGGAAGCTACAACTCTAGATGACTCATTTGTGAGCAAGGCACATGATAAGAACCAGGATGTCTATGCTTGGACTGTAAATGATGAAACGATTATGCAAAAGATGTTATTTATGAACGTTGATGGTATTATTACGGATGACTTTGGTACACTTAAACAAGTTGTTCAAGCTAATAATGATCATCCAAGTTATGCAAGTAAATTATCAATATTCTCAAATAGATTAACGGGAATTAGCATAACAATCGATAATTAAATTAGTTAGGTTAGGAAACATAAATTAGAAAAGATTACTATAGATTAGTAGTCTTTTTTAATTTTGTCTAGATGTTAACGTTTACACTATTTAGGTGGCATGCTATGCTTAAGTTGCTACTAAACTGAAATCAGAGGAGTGTCTAGTAAGTATGATTAAAATTATCGCATCAGATATGGACGGCACGTTATTAAATAATGAAAATAGTATTTCGAAGGGTAACGCAGCGGCTATTAAGAAGGCTCAAGAAATGGGAGTGACTTTTGTTGTTGCCACTGGACGAAGTTATGATGAGGTAAAACCCTTAATTGACGCAGCAGGTATTAGTGCACCGATGATTAATTATAATGGGGGCGCTACGGTAACTGAGGAAGGCAAACAAATTAATAGTTTTCCAATATCAAAAAAAGAGGCACAAAAACTCATTAAATTTTTGAAGAATGAACATGCCTTTTTCAAAGTTATGACGTCAAAAGGTGTTTATTCAGATGATCCTCTTAAATATGATGAAGCGGTTATCAAATTAAACTTAAATCCTATTCATTATATAGACGATTACAGTGAAATTATTGATGATTCTGAAATAGATTTGTTTAAATTTCTTATTCGAAAAACGGATGAATCAGATGACTTATCTGTTTTAAAAAATAAAATTGAAGAAAATGAAACACTCATTGTGACTTCTTCAGGGGATAATAATCTTGAAGTTAATCATGTTAATGCACAAAAAGGGATTGCGTTGAAAAAATTTGCTGATAGTATGGGTATTCCTATGTCAGAAGTGATGGCAATTGGCGATAATTTGAATGATATATCGATGTTAAAAGCTGCAGGTATCAGTTATGCAATGGAGAATGGTCATCAAATTAATAAAGATATTTCTAATCATCATGCAAAAAAGAATGATGAAGATGGTGTTGGATTAGCTATTTTAGAACAATTAGCTCAAAAATAAGACAAAAGGACTAAATCCCATTTACGGGATTTAGTCCTTTTGTCTTAATATTTAATCAGCAATTAAATCACCAGCAGTTGGGCCAGCATCTAATTTGTAAATACGTTCAACATCAATGATGACAGCATAGTACATTTTTGGTAAATGGCGTTCTTCACCAAATTTAACAGCATCGTCAAAAATTTTACCGGAATCAATTAAATGTGCTGTGCCTTCAAACCGGAAGCCTTTTAGATTAGGACGATCTATAACAGCAACAGCTGCACGGCCATTATTTTGAAGATTGTGTAATGCATGTTTAGCTGTTTCTTCATTATAAATCAAATGCGTATCATCAAAAACACGCATTGATCCTTTAGGACCAACTTGTGGGAACCCATTTTCATCTACGGTTGAAAGAAAATTAAGTTGTTCAGGAATCATTTTTTTCATATCTTCTGTTAATTTTGCCATTATAAAATCTCCTTTTTATTTACTTATTATAAGTAAAACTTATCATGATTAAGGTATATTGGCAAAATATTAGCTTTACAAAAAACTTGCAAATAGGGCTAAAAAAACTATACTTATATGAGTCTAATAGTGATTTCTAAAAGGACTTCGAAGAAAGACGCTAAAGTGATATGTATAGATTATTAATTTTAACAGTACTAATGAGTCGTAATATGTCAGGATATAAGTTACGATTGGTATTGGAAAAATGGTCGTCCATGATTCTAAATGGAATGAAACTTATTGCTTTAAAATATGTGGTATGAATTATATTGGTGTAGTGGAGCAAATTAAAGATATACAAAAGGAGAATAAAAAATGAAAAAAGCAACAAATCGTTGGGTAGCATTGTTCGCTATGAGTTTAGGTGTTTTTATGGGCCTTTTAGATGTTACTGTTGTAAATGTTGCTTTACCAAGTATGGCAGTTGATTTTAAAACAACATTTAGTGATTTACAATGGATATTAAATGCATATACGTTAATGTATGCAGTCAGTTTATTAATTGTTTCAAAATTAGGTGATATGTTTGGACGAAAAAAAGTCTTCATCGCTAGTACAATTTTGTTTACGATTGCATCTGTTGTAAATGGGCTTGCACCAAACTTATTAGTTCTTGATTTTGGTCGAGCAGTTCAAGCAATTGGTGGTTCAGGAATGATGAGTTTATCAATGGCGTTAGTTGCGTCTAACTTTGAAGGCCGAGAACGTGGGACAGCACTTGGTATTTTAGGATCAGTTATTGGATTCTCAACAGCAATCGGACCTTTAGTTGGTGGATTTTTAGTTGAGAACTTTGGTTGGCCTTCAATTTTCTTTGTTAATCTACCGGTCGGTATCATTGCGATTTATTTGGTTATTAGAAATGTTAAAGAAACACCTGCATATGGCGCTGGGGAATCGATTGATTTTATAGGAATGATTCTTTCAGCAGTTGGATTATTTGCTGGTATTTATGGCTTAATTCAAAAAGAACAACATATGCATTGGGCTTGGACTGATATGCATGTTATGGGATGGTTAATTGCATCAATTTTAATCTTAACTGCCTTTGTTTTTGTAGAGTTAAAAGTTAAATCGCCAATGATGAATTTAACATTATTAACAAATCGTCATTTTGTTGGTGTTGTAATTCTTGCATTTGCACTTGGTGCTGGTATCTTTGCGTTAGCCGCTTATCAAACAAGTTTAATGCAAAATTATATGGGATATTCAGCCTTTTCCACGGGATTACATCAACTACCTATGAGTTTATGGTCGCTTGTCTTAGGTCCTTTTACAGGAGTTCTAGGATACAAGTTTGGTAAAAAGTGGATGATTTCACTTGGATTTATCGTTGCCTCACTTGGTTTATTTACGTTTAGCCAGGTAACAACAACGGACTTTACCTACATGCAATTACTTCCGCTTCTTGTATTAACTGGATTGGGTAACGCTATTATTAATCCGATGATTAATACTGCTGCTATGGATAATATTAATCCAAAAGAAATTGGCATGGCATCTGGTTTATTGAATGTTTTTCGTCAAATTGGAATAACAGTAGGCGTTGTAATTCTTGGTTTAGCACAAACTAAAGCATATGAATCAAGTTTGAGCACTGGTTTTAGTGATAGTCATATTCCTAGTGTAGCTGCAACGGGTATTCAGCAAGCCTTAGTAAATGCAGGAGCATTTTCTGGACATATGGTTGCGTGGAGTCAAAAAATAATAGCGACTCCTTATGCTGATAAAGTTCAAAAGATTGTTTTAACAGCTTTTGATAAAGGCATGATTCAAGTTGTTTTAACATCATTGGTCATTATGATTATTGGAATTCTAGCAGCAGTCTTTTTATTAAGAGAAACAAAAAGTGTCGATCAAAAATTAGATAAATAAAAAAACTTTTTTTATGTCATTAGGTTTATAAGAAGTGAAAGCTGTCATTTAAAATTTTGAGTGGCTCTTTAATGATACCGATATATTTCTGAAGCGTAAGACTCCTAATAGTATCGCTGTTTATAACAAGGCGTATGATAAAATAATATTAATTTAAAAATAAATCATCCAATAAAAGGGAGATTAGTAATGACGAAAATAATTCCTAAGGTTTTAACAATTGCTGGTAGCGACGCAAGTGGTGGCGCTGGTATGGAAGCAGATTTGAAAACATTTGAAGAGTTTGGAACTTATGGTATGGTTGCGCTAACTTCAATTGTTACCATGAATCCAGATGCTGGATGGGCACATAACGTAACTGTTATGGATGCTGAATTAGTAAAAGCACAGTTGAAAACGACAGGTGCCGGCGGAGATATTGCTGCAATGAAAACAGGGATGCTTGGTAGTGTTGCAATTACAGAAGTAGCTCGTGAAAGCATTTTAGAAAAAGAGATTAAGAATGTTGTGATTGATCCTGTTATGGTTTGTAAAGGTGAAGATGAAGTATTAAATCCAGAAGCAGCTGATGCTATCCGTGATTTATTGATCCCAATTGCGACAGTCACAACGCCTAATTTGTTTGAAGCTGGTGTTTTATCTGGAATGGGAACTTTGAAATCACTTGACGACATGAAACAAGCAGCTATTAAGATTCATGAGTTAGGTGCAAAAAATGTCGTTGTTAAAGGCGGTAAAGCTCTTAAGGGTGAAAAGGCGCTTGATTTATTTTATGATGGAACTCAATTTGAGGTTTTAGAAACTGAAAAGATAACGCCTGCTTATAATCATGGAGCAGGATGTACATTTGCAGCGGCCATAACTGCGGGCCTTGCAAACGGATTGTCAGTTAAAGAAGCTGTCTATAAAGCAAAAGATTTTGTAACTGCTGGAATTAAATCAGGTTTTGCATTTAATGAATACGTAGGCCCTTTATATCACGCTGCTTACCGTTTAAATAAATAGGTACTAGAGACTCACTTTTATTTTGTATAAAAATGAGTCTTTTTTTGTTGACTTAGAGTGCACTTTAAAGAGTAATGTAAACATACTAATTAAATTGGAGGATAATGATATGTCAGTAGAAAATAAAGTTGTTGTTATTACAGGAGCATCAAGTGGTATTGGTGAAGCAACGGCCAGAATGTTAGCTGAAGGTGGGGCTAAAGTCGTTTTAGGTGCTCGTCGTGAAGCTAAGTTAGCAAAGATTGTTGAAGAAATTAAAAAGAATGGTGGTCAGGCAACATATGCCGTTACTGATGTCACTAAGGCAAGTGACGTTAAGAATTTAGTTACTTTAGCACAAGAAACTTTTGGTGGGATAGATGTTATATTCAATAATGCTGGAATCATGCCTAACTCGCCCTTATCGGCTTTAAAAACGGATGAATGGGATGATATGATTGATATCAATATCAAAGGTGTATTGAACGGAATTGCTGCAGTGTTGCCTATATTTATTGAACAAAAACATGGACATGTTATTACAACATCATCTGTTGCAGGCATTAAATCATTCCCAGATGCAGGTGTTTATGGCGCAACAAAATTTGCTGTCCGTAATTTAATGGAAGTTCTAAGGACAGAAAGTGCTATGGAAAAAACAAATATAAGAACATCAACCTTATATCCAGCAGCAATTAACACAGAATTATTAAATACTATTACGGATGAACAAACCCTTTCAGGGATGTCGTCATTTTATGAACAAGTTGGAATTGATCCGGTCGCAATTGCACGCGTGGTTAAGTTTGCCATTGATCAACCAGAAGAAGTTAATGTTAATGAATTTACGATTTATCCAACTGCTCAAGCTTAAATTTAAATAATAAAAAAATCTCGAGAATTTATTTTCTCGAGATTTTTTCATTTAGATGATAATACCTTCACAATGATCGACTTCGTGTTGAATGATTTGTGCCATCCAACCTGAAAACTTTTGGGTTTGTGGTTGAAATGATTTGTCTAAATAATCAACTGTAATGGAATCATATCGTTGTGCTGGACGTTCGCCAGTCAACGAAAGGCAACCTTCATTGACGTTGTAACGTCCAGATTTTTTTGTAATCTTAGGATTAATAAAGGGAACATTTAGATTACCAAATTGGCAAACGATAATTCGTTTATTCACACCAATCATATTGGCAGCCATTCCAACACAAACCTCTTTATTTGCTTCTAATGTATCTAATAAATCGGTTACGATTGAGCCATCATTTTTAGTTGCAATCTCAGCTTTTTGTGCGAGAAATATTTCATCGTGCATAATTGATTTTATCATTTTTCTCCTTTGATTTAAGTAGCATAATTAATAAAGAAATGTTGATGGATATCTAGTTAATGATTTTATCATGATTTAGAATATAATGTTATCCTCAAGTAGAAAATTATTATTTTAGGATTAATTAACGTCAATTTAATAGGTAAAAGATATTAAAAAAGTGAGTCATACTCTATTCTCAATATAGGGTATGATTCACTTTTTTAATTATTATTTATGTGACTCTTCTGTAAAAATAGCTTTAACAATATCATTAGCTGTGCGTAAACTAACATCATTTACAAAAGGTCTTGGACTTGCAGCTGTTAGCCAATGAACACCATCAGTCGGAACACCCCAGAAGTATAAACCAGGTTGCGGTGTCTTATGCTCATCTAGTAATAAATTGCTGACAGGGTCAACGTTGACTGCGCCATCTATAACAGAATCACCTTTAGTTGGATTTAAAATTAAAGGATTGGCGATTTTTGTATCGAGTAACTGTTTTATTAAAGGACTTGTTGCTGTTGTCGCATGAACAGCAGGAACGCGTGCTTCAATTAGAGTTGTTGCTAAGTAGCGTTGATCTGGTTGGTTTGCACTATATGTTTCAAATTGATGATCTTTAGTATCGACGACCATTCCAGGTTCTAATAGTGTAACAACATCAGCTTCAACGAGTGCCCGTAATTGTTCAACTCTAATGGTAGGAGGCCCGATTGTTAAAAAGTTATTTAATGAATTAAACCAGCCTAAGAAGTTAGTTAAATAGTCATCATCTGTTAAGAGACGGTTATCAATTAATTGTCTAACCGGAAGACGTAAGTCACGTAAAACCTCAAGAGCACTGGTCAATGGTCCGGTCTTAGTACCTAATTTTGCATCTACTGCATCTTTTTGTAAATGGTCTAACATAACGGCTTTGAAATCTTCATTAGGTTTTTTAGTCATTGGATTTCCTAGATGATCCCAATTAAAGCGATCTTCTTCAAGAATAATTGATCGCTCAACGGTTACTTTAGGATCTTTTAAGAAAGCTAATTGGAATTTTGTTAAATCGATTTTTGGATAATTCTGTGCGACAAGTAATGAATAATATTGATATTCAACGTCATGACTTAATAAGGTCCAAAATTCATTGAAAGAAACGGTACCATTTTCCATGAAAACTGCCATTTTAGCCGCCGTTAAAAAATGAGCTTGAGTTTCTTCGCCGGGTGATTTTTGATTATCCCCTTTGGCATGATAAGGCCATCCACGACGCGAACCTGCCACAATGTGAGGTTCGTTACCGTTTGCTTGATATTGTAGTTGCCCGTTCTCTAATCGCTTAAATAGACCACCACGGCCTACAGTCAAACGGGTCACTAAATCAAAGAAGCTAAGACCTAAGCCACGTAAAATAACAGTATCTTCGTGCGTGATATGATCTAGTTTTGTTTCATTTGGAAAGCCTGGTAAAACATAAGTTAACTTGTTTTCTGTAGCGAATGTATCAAATCTTTTTTGTCCGACAGATAATTCATTTTCAAGATTACCTAAAGACATTACGACATAGTCAACGATGCTAACTGAAGGTAAGGCGGTTGTGATTTCAAATTGATCAGCTTTTTTTGAAATTTGTGTAACCGTACTTTTATTCAAATTAATTGTGATATTGTTAGAGGCACGTTTAAGTAATTCAGCGTAGTACCATTGGATATAAACACCAAAAAGTGCTCTTGTTGCATAATCGTTTGGATGTAAATCTTTAATTTCAGTTAAAAAATCCGCTGAATAATTATTTATTTCGATAAAATCATGAGCATCAGATTGAGCCCATTCGAAAATGTTTGGTCCTGGGATAACTGGACCAATAGATTGGACGCTTGTTCCATAGAATAAACTAATTTGTTGAGCTGCGGTATTCATGATTAATTCGTGTGGTTGAGTTGGTGACCATACGCGCCCACCAACACCATATGGATCATATAAATCAATAGTAAGTGGTGAATTTGAAGGATCTGCTTGTTGCCAAGCAATGAGTCGTTCAAGTGTAATCAGACCTCGTGGTCCGGCACCAATAATGGCTAAATGCATAAAAGTAATCTCCCTTGTCTTATAAAAACTAATTTCATTATAAACTTTAAAACAGAAAAAATCGCTTGATAACGTCTTTAATAGTAAAAATTAATCGTATATTCTTGTTAACTTCTGATAATTTAGTATACTTAATTTGAAAGAATATTTTAAGTACAATCTGAAAGAAGGATTTGATGAAAAAACCAATGTCACTATTGGATAGGGTACTGTTCGCTGGATTAATATTTGCCGGCGGGGGATTTGATGCGTATACCTATATCGTACATGATGGTGTTTTCGCTGGTATGCAAACCGGAAATTTAATTATATTAGGTATTGATATGGGCCAAATGAAATGGGGGGCCATATTCGATCATCTGATTCCAATTTTTGCTTTTATGATTGGTATTATTATAACTAGAAATCTGCAACATCGATTTAAAGAAGAAGATTCAATTAATAAACGACAACGATTTGTTATCGGTATTGAGACGATCCTTTTAATTATTGTTGCATTTATTCCAAGAAATTGGCCAGCACAGTTATCTACAGGAATCATTTCAATGGTTGCAGCAGCTCAACTTCAAGAATTTAGACAAATCAACGGAGGACCTTTTACGTCATTTATGATGACGGGTAATTTGAGGACAATGGCTGAAAGTTTTTATGACGGAATTGTTAAAGGTAATATAATCGCAATGGCTAAAGGTTGGCGGATGTTGGGTGTCGTCTTAGCATTTCTTTTTGGCGCAATTTCTATGGGTGCTATGGTACCGATAATGGGAACTAAAACGATATTATTAGCTGCATTTTTCTTGTTATGTTCATTGATTGGGCTACAATTAAATCCAGAAAAAAGATTATAAAATAAAGGGGTTAAGACAATGACAGAAATTAAAAAGAATCCAAAAGTTGATTTACACTTAGAAAAAGCAACACAATGGAAAGAAGAAATGACACAGTTAAGAGAACTTGCACTCGAAACGGGACTGACTGAAGAATTTAAATGGGGCAAACCTTGTTATACACTAAATGGTAAAAATATTGTCTTAATTCAAGGATTTAAAGAGTATATGGCATTACTTTTCTTAAAAGGAACTCTGATTGATGATGGTAAGGGTATTTTAGTTCCAACGGGCGAACATACTGAGGTTGGTCGCCAAATTAGATTTCATAGCTTAAAAGATGTTACTGATTTAAAAGTAGAGATAAGTGATTACATTCAACAAGCAATTAATGCAGAAAAGGCTGGGTTAAAGGTTCCTAAGGGTAAACCAACTGAATTAGTGTTGCCAGTGGAATTCCAGAAAAAAATGAATGAAATGCCAGAATTGGAAGAATTTTTTGAAACGTTAACGCTTGGACGTCAAAAAACGTATGCACGTTATTTTGCAGATGCTAAAAAAACAGAAACGCGTGAGGCTAGAATTATTAAATATATTCCGAAAATTCTTGATGGTAAAGGACTTAACGATTAGACAGCAAAACAGCGACCAGATTTTATCTGATCGCTGTTTTTTTAATTATATTAATCTAATTTCTTTTTTAATTCTGTAACGATTTCAGCATGTTTAGCTTCAGTCAATTTAATTTTTGACATAAAGATAAGAGCAGCAACAATTATTAAGGCCATTGGAACGAAGAACATGTACATTCTGAATTGTAGTAAACCACTGTTTGTAATATCGCTTGGTTTAGCACTACCTGTCATACCAGCTTGGATTGCGGCAAAACCAACAACACCATTAGCGAAGGCACCAGCTAATTTATCCAACAAAGGACGAACTGCTAAAGTAACAGATTCATTACGTGTTCCACTCTTTAATTGACCGTATTCAACACTATCCGTAATTGTCATCAATGCTGCTAAGAAAACAAGTGGATATGGGAAGAAGAATAAGCCAACAGCAATTAAGACAACAACAAGGTTAGTACCAGCAAATAGGAAGAGAATGTAACCCAATAGCATGACAGCGATTCCGCCAAGGTAGATAGCACGACGATGAACCAATGCAACTAAAGTTGGGAACAATGAAACTGAAATAATTCCTAAGACTGCTGTTAGAACACCAACAGTAGTAAATGCAGCTGCACTACCTAAAACATAATTGAAGTAGTAAATCAAAAGTGAATTTGTAATAACATAACTAAAAGCGAAAAGGAAATATGATAATGATAACCACATTAACTGATCATTTTTACCGATAACTTTGAAAACATCACGGAAACGAACTTTTTCAGTATTTTCACGAATTGCATTTTTTTCAATCTTAGTTCCTAAAATAGTTGCTAAAGCACCTAAGAATGAAACCAAACCGATAACAATAGCAAAACCTAACCAACCTGCTTTTGTTTGTGTATTACCAGTTGTACCTGAGAACATTTTTGAAAAGAAGACAACGATTGGGACGATAACGATAATAACACCTTGAGCACCTAATGTTGAACCAAAACGAGCAATTGTTCCAAATTTAGTCCGTTTTTCTGATTCGACACTTAGAGCTGGTAACATTGACCAGAATGAAATATCTTTAAATGAATAGAAACTATCTAGAATGATATAAACAATGGCAAAAAGAATTAAGTAAAGATAAGGATTGCTTGTAGCTAAACCACCAAAATCAGTGAAAATAAGGATTAATCCAATTGAACTGACAATTGAACCGATTAGTAACCATGGTTTAAAGTTCCCCCAACGAGTACGAGTATTATCAATAACGCCACCAATTAAAGGATCAAAAAAGATCTCAACAATTCGAATAACAACCATCATAGTTGTGACGTAACCAATCATTTTAGCGTTGAAACCAGCATCCTTTGTAACGAATAATTGACTTGTAATAAAAATCATAAAATAAGTGCTAAGTGTTGCATAAAAGGCATCATGTCCAAATGCACCAAAGGCATATGAAGCATATTGTTTAAAATCTTTAGAATTTTTCATTAGTTTAATTCCTTTCGAGTGTAGTTAAAATTAGTTATATCTGTGTTCGATAATCTTATCTAAAATTGCTTGACGTTGTTTTTCTTTAGCAGAACCTAATTGGTTTTCTTCTAAAGAATTAAAATCATTAACTAACAAAACTGATTCAAGGTATAACGTCAATTGACGTTTAATATATATCTTGTTATCTTCATTTGTTTGCTTAGGATTTCCGGCAATAATTGCAGCTGCAAATCGTTCGGCATCAATCGTTAATTTATTTGTATCCATTCTAATGACCTCTTCCTATATAATAGATTTTTGGTAAAAGAAATTGTTATTCATAATAGCAAAACATAAAAATAATAAACGTGAAAACGCATTCTTTTAGTTAACAACTACATTTTACTAAACTTTTACTAAAATGTAAACGTTTTATTTTAGATGTATATTATTTAGACTAAAGTAACTTTTTAGTACCCTTACGTATTTATTGTAGAAAGAATTTATATGAGTTTAGAATCTAATAAATAAAAGTTATGCTTAATTGATATAATTAGAAAGCAAGTCATATCGGTCACGATAATTTTATACAGCGAAGTAGTGTGTCGCTAATAATCTATAACTTTAAAGTGAAATATGATTACTTTAGAAGGGGGGAATTAAAAAACATGATTAATGGTAGGTACCAATGTTGAAAATACAAATGATTTAATAATAGTTAATATAAAAATAACTATTGACAAAGAGTTTTAAAAATAATATATTATGTATGTGGTAGTAACCACTTGGGGGAAAAGTAATGTTAAACGGTAATTATGAGCGTCCACTCTATGATCAATTAGTAGATACGCTAAAAGAAGAAATTGAAAAGAATCTAAAGGTGAATGATAAATTACCGTCTGAACGTGATTTATCTATTGCTTACGATATGAGTCGTACGACTGTCCGAACAGCACTAAATGAGTTAGAACTAATGGGTTATGTATATCGCCAACATGGTAAAGGAACATTTGTGTCGAATATCGCTAAAATTAAGACTGATTTAGGGGGAACGTTTAGTTTTACAGAACAAATGGTTTCCCTTGATAAAGAACCGAGTAGTAAAATAATTAGCTTTGATGTTATTAGTGCTAATGAGTTTATTGCTCAAGGTTTAAAAGTTGAAGTTGGTACCAAGGTAATTAAATTAAAACGATTAAGACTTGCATCAGATGAACCAATGATGTTAGAGAGAACTTACTTACCGTATGCTAAATTTCCCTCTTTAACTGTGGAGACATTAAATAAGCAAGCGATGTATGTCATTTTTTTAGATGATTATAACCAGATTGTAAAAACGGCTGATGAATCTTTAACAGCAGGTGTTATGGCAGGCAATGATGCAACTTTATTAAATTTTTATGAAGGTGCACCTGTTCTTAAATTAGAGCGAACGACGTATAACACAAAAAATGAAGTAATTGAATTTACGTTGAGTATTGCGAGGGGTGATAAATTTACTTATCATATTCGACACAATAAATAAGGGAGGATAATTATATGATTGGTATGGTAGTAGCTGGACATGGGAACTTTGCAACTGGAATGGGATCAAATATTGAACTTATTGCCGGACAACAAGAAAATTTTATTCTTTGTGATTTTATACAAGGAATGACCGCGGAAGATTTAAGCGGCGACTATATGAAAGCGCTTAACAAATTAAACGGCTTAGATGGAATAGTTTTCTTTACTGATATTCCTGGAGGAACACCATTTAATGAAGCAGTTAAAATAAAATTACTGCATAATAATGTAAGCGTTTTAACAGGATCGAATATACCGATGTTATTAGATATGTTATTTAACCGGGATTTGAACATGAGCGCGTTTATGGAGAAAGCACTGGATGCTGGTAAAAAAGGTATTATGCAATTTGAAACAAAAAAAAGAGTAGAAATAGATGATAATGGCATCTAAAGGAGAGCTTAATATGTTTGAGAAGAATGAAAAAGAGTTGGAAATAATGGGCGCAAATATTACAACAGGTGAAATTAAACAACAACCTGAACTTTGGACTGAGGCATTTAATAATTTTAGTGAAAAGTCAGACGAAATAAAGACATTTTTAAAATCAGTTAAATCTACCTCGAACGGGTTGATTCGGGTCATTTTTACAGGAGCAGGAACATCCGCTTATGTTGGTGATACTGTAACACCATACTTAAGTAACCACGGGGATCGTGCAAATTATCAGTTTGAAAGTATTCCAACAACCGATATCGTATCTGCACCATATGATTATTTAGTACCAGATGCTACGACTATTTTAGTTTCGTTTGCTAGGAGTGGTAATAGTCCTGAAAGTGTTGCCGCTGTTGAAATTTCAAGAAAAATAATTAAAAATTTATATCAAATTACAATTACTTGTGCTCCGGAAGGGAAACTTGCTGTTGGTACAAAAGATGACGAACGTAATTTGTTATTGATGATGCCTGCGCTGTCTAATGATAAGGGATTTGCAATGACTGGATCATACAGTTGTATGTCACTCTCAGCGTTATTAATTTTTGATACAACACGTAAGGATATTAAAGAAAAATATGTTGAGACTATTATTGCAATGGGTCATGAAGTGATTAAACGTGAAGCTGAAATAAAAGCTGTTATTGATATGGAATTTGATCGGGTTGTCTATCTTGGGTCCGGAAGTTTATCGGGATTAACAAGAGAGGCACAGTTGAAAATTCTTGAACTAACGGCAGGTAAGCTAACAACAATGTTTGATTCTTCAATGGGGTTCCGACATGGACCTAAATCGTTCGTCAACGAGAAAACATTAGTTTTTGTATTTGTTAACAATCAAGAATATACACGTCAATACGATATTGATATTTTAGAAGAAGTGAGTGGAGATAAAATTGCCGCTAAAGTAATTGGGATTGATATTGAGGGACAGAATAACTTTAGTGGTGATCGTTTCACATTTGAATCAGGAGATGCCCTTTTACCAGAAGGATATCTGGCTCTTGCTGATGTTATGTATGCGCAAACTATTTCATTATTAAGTTCAGTAAAAGTGGGAAACACACCAGATACACCTTCACCAAGCGGTACCGTAAATCGTGTAGTTAAAGGTGTAACTTTACATGCCTATAAATAAAAATTTCAAGGAGGAATTTATTATGACAACACCAAACATTTTACTTGCAAGAATTGATAACAGACTTGTTCATGGACAGGTTGGTATGACATGGGTTAATACGATTGACGCTAATCTAGTTGTAGTTGCGAATGATGAGGTTTCTAAAGATGATGTACAGCAAAGTTTAATGGAGATGGTTATTCCTGAAACTGTTGGAATCCGCTTTTTCGATATTAAAAAAACGATTCGTATTATTGGTAAAGCCTCGGATAAACAAAAAATATTATTAGTTGTTCGTACGCCAGAAGACATGGCTAAAATTATTGAAGGAGGTGTCCCAATTAAGAAAGTAAATATTGGTAATTTACATTTTTCAGAAGGGAAGAAACAATTATCGGCAACTATCTCAGTCGATGATACCGATGTTCAAGCATTCAATAAAATGCATGATTTGGGTGTTGAACTAGAGGTTCAAGGTATTCCGAATGAAAAGGCATCAGATATGATGCGCTTACTGAAAGAATATTAAAAACGTAAATATAATAATAAAAAGGAGGAAATTTATATGTTAGTACAAGCGTTATTAATTGGACTATGGGCTGGTATTGCCGGTATCGATATGTATAGTGGTTTAACACATATTCATAGACCAATCGTTACTGGTGCAGTAGTTGGTCTAATATTAGGAGATTTTCAAACCGGCTTAATTGTTGGTGGTACATTAGAATTAGTTTGGGCTGGAATGGTTCCACTTGCTGGAGCACAGCCACCTAATGTTGTTATTGGTGGAATTATGGGAACCGCATTTGCAATTATTGCTCATCAAACACCAACATTAGCAGTTGGTATTGCCGTACCATTTGCAGTTGCCGTACAAGGTTTAGTTACATTACTATTTACAGCTTACTCACCAGTTATGCATAAAATGGATGAATACGCGATGGAAGGTAATGATAAGAAAATTGATCGATTGAACTACATGGGTCCGCTAATCTTGTTTGTTTTCTACTTCATTATGGCGTTCTTACCAATCTTCCTCGGTGCAAGTAAAGCGCAAGGAATGGTTGAAGCCGTTCCTGCATGGATCTTAACAGGATTAAGTACGGCCGGTGGTATTATGCCAGCTGTTGGATTTGCCATGTTGTTAAAAATTATGTGGAAGACAGCGTACGCACCATTCTTCGCAATTGGATTTGTTGTTGCAGCATATGGTAACTTACCAATCTTAGGAGTCGCAATCATTGGTATTTCAATCGCTGCTTATGATTTCTTTATTGGTGGAGCAAAATCTGATAATGGTGGAAAAAAAGTAGCAACCGTAACAGTTAATGAAGAGGAGGACTATAGTGATGGCATCTAAAAAGAAATTTGATCGCAATGATGTTGTGATCCCAGATACTTATAACGATCCTACTGTTGAAAAGGTAATTACAAAAAAAGATTTAAACAAAATGGTTTGGCGTTCACTACTTTTACAGGCTTCATTTAATTATGAACGTATGCAAGGTGGTGGGTGGACTTATAGTTTAATTCCTGGATTGAAAAAAATTCATAAAGATAAAGAAGATTTCTCATATGCAATGCTTGATCATTTACAATTTTTTAATACACATCCATTTTTAGTAACATTTGTTCAAGGTGTTATTTTAGCAATGGAAGAAAATAAAGAAAATAGATCAACTATTCGTGGTATCAAAGTAGCAATGATGGGACCTTTAGGTGGTATTGGGGATGCGATGTTCTGGTTAACGTTGCTACCTATTACAGCCGGAGTTGGGGTTTCATTATCAATGAATGGAAATCCACTTGGACCGATCTTATTCCTTGTTGTCTTTAATGCAGTGCATTTTGGGTTACTATTCTGGTTAATGAATTATGGGTATAGAACTGGTACTCGTGCTATTTCGAGTATGAAGGAAAATACAAAAAAAATATCACGTGCTGCGTCGATAGTTGGATTAACTGTTGTTGGAGCCTTGGTTGCAACATACGTTAACTTTAAATTTGGTGTTGTGATTCATGCTGGGAAAATTGATATTGATTTACAAAAAGGTGTTATTGATAAAGTGATGCCGGCATTATTACCGCTTCTTTATACATTCTTCTGTTACTGGATGTTGAAAAAAGGTAAATCTCCATTGATGTTGATTGGGCTCACAGTAGTTGTTGGCTTAGTAGGTGCATTCTTCAAGTTATTCTAGAAGAGGCCTGCGGAACTAGACTATGGATAATGGGCTAGTTTCTTTTTAACAAAAATAATATAGGAGGCATTACTGGTGGAAATATATTATATTCATGCAGATAAGTTTTTCTTGAAAAACACGGTTGAAAATGAAGGGTACTTGGCAATTATTGATGGTAAATTTGGTGATTATCAACAAGAAAAACCTGATGGTGATATCAAAGAATATACGGGTAAATGGATTGCACCAGGGCTTGTAGATACACATGTCCATGGTTTAAAGGGATATGATGTGATGGATAACGATTTTGAGGGCGCAAAAATGATGTCTGAAGGTTTATTAGAATGTGGCGTTACTTCATTTCTGCCGACAACATTGACGGCAGCTCCAGAAACGTTGAACGAAGTTATTTCTGACTTTGGTAAGCGTCATGGTGAAGTACGTGGTGCAAAAATACAGGGTATCTTTTTTGAGGGTCCATTTTTTACTGAAAAACACAAAGGTGCGCAAAATCCTAAATACTTTTTAGATCCAAGTATAGATATTTTTGAGCATTGGCAAAAATTAGCGCATGGACTTATTCGAAAAATTGCGATTGCACCTGAGCGAAAGGGTGTTAAAGAATTTACTGAGGCCTTAACTAAACAAGGGGTCAAAGTAGCATTGGGGCATAGTGATGCTACGTTTGATCAAGCTAAATCTGCAGTAGAATCTGGTGCATCTATTTTCGTTCATACGTATAACGGAATGAGCCCACTTAATCATAGAGAGCCAGGGATGGTTGGCGCAGCAATGTCATTAAGTAGTGTCTATGATGAACTAATTTGTGATGGTCAACATGTTAATCCGGCATCTGCTAAAATTTTAATTAACGTTAAAGGAGCAGACCACATTGTATTAGTAACTGATTGTATGCGTGCTGGTGCAATGCCTGATGGAAATTATACATTAGGTGAGTTCCCAGTTGTTGTTAAAGATGGCGCCGCAAGGTTAGAGTCAGGAAGTTTAGCTGGTAGTGTCTTAAAATTAATGGAAGCAGTTAAAAATGTTGTTGATTGGAATATTTCTACTCCTGAAGAAGCAATCCAAATGGCTAGTTATGTGCCCGCTAGAAGCGTTGGAATTGATGATAAGTGCGGAAGTATTGCGGCAGGTAGAGATGCTGACTTCATTGTTTTAGATCATGATTTAAATTTTGAGGAAACATATTTAAATGGTACTTTAAAATATAAAAAATGATATTAACTGATTCTTTATTAAGAGCTAGTCGGAGTAAACGGTATTTATGATTGTTAAGTTATTTTTAATTGGTATGTAAAAAATGAAATTTTAAAAACCTTTTCATATTCTTCAAAGATAGAATTATAAGTGGATGAGAGAAGTAAAAAAATAATAAAGGACGGAATAAAAATGACACCAAATAAATTGGCAGGACTTAAAGCACTTTCAAATGAAAAAGGCGTAATTGCAGCATTAGCAATTGATCAACGAGGATCTTTAAAAAAAATGTTGGCAGCAGCAGCAAATAAGCCAGCAAATGAAGAAGATATCGTTGAATTTAAAAAAGTAATTTCATCAGAATTAACACCATACGCTTCAGCAATATTACTTGATCCAGAATATGGTCTTCCAGCAGCAAAGGTCCGTAATGCAAGTACTGGATTACTAGTTGCATACGAAAAAACGGGTTATGATGTTACTACCCCAGGTCGCTTACCTGACTTATTACCAGATTGGTCAGTTCGTCGTCTTAAAGAAGAGGGCGCTGACGCTATTAAATTCTTACTTTATTATGATATAGACGAAAATGCTGAGATTAATAATATGAAACATGCATATATGGAGCGTCTTGGTTCAGAATGTGCTGCAGAAGATATGCCATTATTTTTAGAATTGGTTTCTTATGATGCAACTAATGACGATGTTAAAGGTTCAGAGTATGCTAAAGTAAAACCTCATAAAGTTATTGAAATGATGAAAGAATTTTCTAAACCTGAATATAAAGTAGATGTACTTAAAGTAGAAGTGCCAGTCAATATGGATTATGTGGAAGGGTTTAACGACGATAATGAGGTGGTATATTCTAAGACAGAAGCATTAGATATATTTAAAGAACAAAGTGATGCAACCAAATTACCATTTATTTTCTTAAGTGGTGGTGTATCGGCACAATTATTCCAAGATACTTTAGTATTTGCTCATGAAGCAAAATCAACATTTAATGGTGTACTTTGTGGACGTGCAACATGGAGCAAAGGTATCGAACCATTTGCTAAAGATGGTGAAGAAAAAGGTAAAGAATGGATGAACACAGTTGGTAAAAAGAATATTGAAGATTTAAATGTCGTTCTTGAAAGTACTGCTACATCGTGGTTTGATAAGGTATTAAAATAGTAAAATAAAGAGGCTAAACGTCATGTTTAGCCTCTTTATTTTTAATGATTTAGTAATGAAAAAAAGTAGAAGTGAAATAAATTTATTTGCTAGCTTTCTTTGTTCGAATTGCATAAGAATCTAAAAGTATACGGCTCATTACCTGTAATGGTAAACGAGATTTAACTTCAAATTCAGGGAAATATGAAATTTCAGATTTAAATCCGATAAACACGGAATCTGAATATTTAATAAGTGGACTTAATTTGTTGGTTGTTAATACAATAATATCGGCTCCATTTTTATACGTATTTTTAGCACCTTCAAGGAGTTCTGCAGTAGTTCCGTTCAATGAAATAATAATTAAAATATTATTATATGTAATCCTGTGACTAATTTGTTTAATAATATTGGGATCCGTAAAACTGACACAATTTTTATTTAATAATTCAAATTTTGTTAGCATTTCAATTGCAATTAATTCAGAAAAACCCCTTGAGAAAATGTATATTTTTTTTGAACGTTTAATTTTTTGAACTGTTTTTTCTATGGTATTAACGTCAAGCATACGTAGTGTGTTATTAAGTTCATGTTCATTCTTCATAATGACTTGTTGGATATCGTGATCCATATTCTGAATATTCTTATATTTTTTTTCTTTTTCTTTAGTAATTATAGATTGTTTAAAATCCATATAACCGCTGTAGCCTTTTTTTTTGAGCGTTCGTACGACTGTAGCGGTTGATACATGAGCTAAATCGCTAAGGTTGGTTATTGTTAATATCGGAATATCTTCTAGGTTATCTTGAATGACTTGCCAAAGAATCTTTTCGGAGTTACTAAGAGACATTACTGGTCACCTCACCTTGATTGTTTGTTTATTTTCAATTGTAGCATACAAAATCATATATTGAAAACCTTTTCATTTCTGTCAGATGTAGTATTGGTAGGTAGAAGAAAGGGGTAAAAATTATGATATATACATGTACATTGAATCCAGCTATTGATCTTTTTATCCAAACCGATGAAATGAAAAAAAATATTGTTAATAGAACGGAAAATTATGAAATACAAGCGAATGGTAAAGGAGTTAATGTTAGTTTTATTCTAAAAAAGAAAGGCGTAGAAAGTACTGCTATTGGAGTTGGTGGAGGATTTACTAATGCGTATATTGAGTCTGAGTTGGCAAGGTGCAATATAAAAACTGATTTTGTACATATCGATGCTAATACACGAATTAATGTTTTTACAAGAGTAATTCAGCAAGATACGGAGTATAAATTAGTAAATAAAGGTCCACATGTTAGTGATGATGAAATAAATCAGTTCATGGATAAGATTCAAAATTTAGATGAAAAGGATACATTAGTTGTATCTGGTAGTTTATCTGACGGAATCTCTGAAGAAATTTTAATTAGTATCGCAAAGCAGGCGCAGGAAAAAGGATATAAGCTAGTTTTGGATACTAGTTATCAAACCGTACTGGATACATTGAAATATAATCCTTATATTTTAAAACCAAATGATGAAGAATTAATGAGTTGGTTTGGCGTAGAACATAAACTATCTCAACATGAATTGATAACTTATTCAAAAGAATTAATTAAATTGGGTGCACAAAATATTTTATTATCATTGGGTGGCGGTGGTGCAATGTTTATAAATAAAGAGGTTGTGTTATATGGAACTGTCCCTAAAGGAACCGTTGTTAACACGGCTGGGGCCGGCGACACCATGTTGGGAACTTTTTTAGCAGGGGTAGCGATAGGGGACAAAAAAATAGAAGAAGTATTTAGAGAAAGTATAGCAGCCGCGAGTTCAACGGCATTTTCAAAAGGGTTAACAGATTTTTCGAATGTAAAAGAGCTGACTAAGCAGGTAAAAATATCTAATATTAAGGAGGAATTAAGATGACAAAATATAAAATAATTGCAGCTACTGGATGTCCAACAGGAATTGCGCATACATACATGGCGCAAGAGGCCTTAGAACAAGCCGCTAAAAAAAGAGGTATATCAATTAAAGTTGAAACTCATGGTCAAAGTGGTATAGAAAATGCGTTTTCACAACAAGAAATTGATGATGCTGATGGTGTAATAATTGCGTCAGATAAAGATGTAGATATTGATCGATTCGATGGTAAAAAAATGATAAATGTGTCAGTTACGAAAGGTATGAAAGAGGCAGATGTATTAATTGATCAAATATTGACAGATGATAATTTACCTACCTATCATCGAAAAGGAGCAAAAATTTCATCGAATGAAGAAACAGTAAATTTATCTGGCTCATTTTGGCACAAAATGTATGTGTACGTGATGAATGGAGTGTCACATATGTTACCAATAGTAGTTGCTGGGGGAGTGTTAACAGCCGTATCATTTTTTTGGGGAATTAATTCAGCAGACATAAAAAGCCCTCAATATAACGATATAGCACATTTATTGAACACTATTGGCGGATTTGCAATGAATCTTATGGTTCCAATTCTATGTGCCTATATAGCTGAGGCTATTGGTAAAAGACCTGGATTGATAGTTGGATTTGTAACGGGAATGATAGCATATACAAATGGAACGGGATTTTTAGGTGGAATAATTGGTGGATTTTTAGCAGGGTATACGATTTTAATATTACAGTTCTTATTAAAAAAACTACCTAAATCATTAGATGGACTGAAAGCCATTTTTATTTTACCTGTAATTGGAGTATTTTTATCAGGCTCTATTATTTGGTATCTATCAGTTCCAATGGCAACAATTAATGAAGGAATGATGACGTTTTTAAAGGGTTTAGAAAATTCAAGTCCCATTCTATTAGGATTAGTTGTTGGAATTATGTGTGCTTCAGATATGGGTGGGCCAATTAATAAAGCAGCATATTTAACCGGAACAGCTCTTTTAGCACAGGGAAATTATTTCTTTATGGCAGGAGTTTCTGCAGCGTGTATTGCGCCACCATTGGCAACAGGGTTTGCTGTACTGTTCAACAAAAAAGCATACTCAGATAAAGAGCGCAGCGCAGGTTACGTTAACTTTTTATTAGGATCAACTCATATTACAGAAGGTGCAATTCCATTTGCGGCAAAGAATCCGCTACTAAATATTCCTGCATTTATGGTTGGTTCTTCGATTGCTGCGATTTTAACCTATGTAACTAGAATTAGTGTACCGGCTCCACATGGTGGATTTATTGTATTACCGTTAGTGAATAAACCATTACTGTGGGTATTATGGATTATTATTGGATCACTTGTATCTGCTGTCTTACTAGCCGCTATTGCTGGTCGCCAAGCTAAAAAAAATAATAGTTTAGTGATGAATGTAGGTAGTAATACCAACTTTGAACAAGAGCAAGATAATGATATAAAAATGAATGAAAATGAATTCGATAATATATTGAAAAGAAAAAACATTGAATTGAACGTAGCCGTTTCTGATAAAGAAGAACTCTTACATTTTTTAGCAAATTTTGCTAAAAAATTAGGATATACGAATAATGAAAGTTATATTTTAAATAAGTATAAGATTCGTGAGTCTGAGGGAACGACAGGGATGGAAAAAGGCATTGCGATACCTCATGCACAGGATGAATCGATTAATAAATCAGCAATGCTAATTGTTAAATTACGTGAGCCTATTGAATGGGAAACATTTGATAATCAGCCAGTAGATACAGTTATCTCATTTCTAATTCCAGAAAAAGATGATGGAAAGCATTTACAGTATTTATCAAATACATCGAAATTACTTGTCCATGACTCATTTGTGGAAGAATTAAAAAAATCGAATACAGTTGATGATATATACAACCTATTTAAAGAAAATATTAATAAGTAGATAAAATTGAGCTACAAAGCTACGTATATACTAAAAAAGTACAAGTGTTTAATGATAAGCGAAAATTCATTCTAAGTAAACAAGTTCAAATTTTGTTGACTATTAGAATGGATTTTTTTAGTTCGCCTTTTATTTAGCTAGTCCATAGCTAGTATCAATATAAGAATAAACAGTGTCTAAATTATTTTGGCCATTTAATAAAATTGAAACCCAGTGTTTTTTATTCATATGGTACCCTGGAAAAATTTGATTTTTGTCTATTTTATTGATGAGCAGGTCAGGATCCATTCGAATATTAAGTATTTCAACTAATTTCTCGGAATCCAAGCCTATTTTAGTTGCTGGAATTTTCATTAAAGCGGCATACCATTTTTTAGAATCTGATCGACGTAAAACAGCGTCATTTGGAAACTGTTTCCAGAGGAATTCTAGATTGGTCTGATAATGTTCTTGTACATAATTAATGATAGATTGTGAATCAGCAGTTTGGAATACTGGAGTAGTTTCAAAACAACTAGCAACAATTAAATCCAGTTGTTCAATCACTGATTTTCTGATTGAACTGACAAATGATCCTGTTGCAGACTGATTTTTATAAAGTGTATATTCTTCTTTAGTTAGAGCATCAATAATAGTAGTATTAATTTTTTCAGAGGGGGAAATTGAGACGGTTAGTATAAATTGATTATTAAGAATTGAAACTTGATAATTATAGATTTCTTCTGCTGTTTTTGTAAAACCATATGGAATCAATGAATCTACCTTTAGTTTCAAATGACTAAATGAATTATAAGCAAAAAAGTCTGTTAGCATAGTGCATCTCCTTTTATAAATTATATAAACAATTAACAGTAGCATACCTTATATTTCTAATTTTAGACTTTAAAGGACTAATTATATAGTATAAAATAGAAAAATTAATATAGACTATTTTATCTAGGAATAAATTGAGTTAAACTGTACTATTATGATTCATTTAACTAGGAGATTTAATCATGCAAAAGACGTTGATTGCGGCAATTATTGTTATTAATTTTATATTTATCTGTTATTTTATGCGTGATTTAATGAGACATAAATCAGACTTCATGAAAGAACCGGCCAGTTCAGTATGGACACCAATATCGCAGATTGTTATTTTTTTCTTTTCTACTTTTGGAATTTCAGATTTTGCCATATCAACAGCAATATACCAGAAAGCTAATTGGGTTTCTATGAAAAAATTACCAGGTACGTTAAATGCGCAAGATGTTATTCCAATATTTGTCATGTCGCTGGCGTATATTACAAGTATCAATGTTGGTACTAAGACGTTACTAGTCTGTATTATTTGCCAAGTGCTGGGTGCTTATATTGGTCCGAGATTTGTTGTTAGATTACCTGAAAATAGTATTAGATCATTTGTTATCGTTGGATTACTTGTTGCAACCGCGTTAATCATCGCTGGTAAATTAGGCCTAATCACTGCTAGTGGGACCGCTACCGAACTATTTGGCTGGAAATTAGTTGTAACAGGATTTTTATTATTTATTTATGGCGCATTAAATAATATTGGAATAGGCTCATTTTCATTAACAATGGCAACTGTCTATGCGATGGGAATGGATCCGATTGCTGCATTTCCAATTATGATGGGGGGATGTGCATTTTCTTTACCAATAGGAAGTATGCAATTTATAAAACTCAATCAATATTCTAGAAAAATAACCTTATTTTCTGTTTTTGGTATTATAGGTGTTTTAGTTGCGGTACTTTTAGTTAAGAATATTAATACAAGTGTGATTCAATGGATTGTTATTGTAGTATTATTGTATTCTGCATACAGCCTATATATAGGTAATAAAGAAGCTAAACTAATCAGAGATAAAAATAAATAAGCAAGCATATTTTAATTGAAAATGGCTAATCTGATATATACTTATAAAAAGTAAGCATATTAGTGGAGGTAGCAAAAATGAAAAGTATAGAAAAAGAAACAACGGTAAGTGAATTAATGGATAAAATTAAAGATGGAAAGTATATCCTATTTTTTTCTGCAACATGGTGCCCAGATTGTGCTTTTATTAAACCTGAAATGCCTAATATTGAATCAGAATATACTGAATACACATTCTTAGCTGTCGATCGAGATGAAAATATGGACTTAGCTGTTGAGTTAAGTGTCTTCGGTATTCCAAGTTTTATTGCATATGAAAATGGTAAAGAAACAGGACGTTTAGTTAATAAAAATCGTAAAACGAAACAAGAAGTAGAAACATTTATTAATAGTATTCCTGCGTAATTAAAAAGATTAGTTAGTATGAATAATCTGCTTTGAATTAAAAATACCCATCGAGTAAACAAGGTTTTACAGTAACTTGTTTACTCGATGGGTATTTTTAATTATTTATTTTTATCAAACACTAAGTGCGTTTATCAGAGCATCTGCTGAATGTTCAATACTTTCTTTTGTTAACGATTGATCAAAAAGAAGATAACCAAGTACAATACCACCTATAGTTGACCAAATAACCTTAAGAATTTCGAGATTATCCCAACTGACAATTAGTTTTTTTTCTTTTAGTGTATCAATAGTTGAATTGAGTGCCGTCCAGTATGGGGCGGGAATATTTTCTAATAACTGTTTAACAACCGATTTATCATAAAGTAGTTCAGAAATGAAAATTTTAAGAACTTTAGCATTTTCTTGCAAAAAAATAATTCTATTTTTTAACAAAGGACGAATTAATGAATCCAAAGTTAAATTTGAATGATCAATGGACTCGTCTAATAAGTCGTGCATTGCAGAAGGTAAGATGGATTTAATGACAGGGGCAATAATGGCGTTAAGTAAGCCTTGTTTATTGTTATATTTACTAAAAATATTACCTTCAGCCACGCCAGCTTTTTTTGCAATTTCTTTTGTACTTGTATTTGCATAGCCTTTTTCTGAGAATAATTCAATTGCGGCGATTAAAATTTGTTTTTGTTTATCTGTTATATCTCTAAATAAATCCGAGTTGGCATATAATTTTAATTCAGAATTTTTAATAATATTCACCATCCTATTTATAGCCCTATTATGACACAATTGATAGCGATGACAAAAGACAAACTTATTATTTTGATAGTTTATATTTAAAAGTTAGGGTTGACTAAACTTGTGGATAGGTTATAATCGTATTTGTAATTGATTGAGTGCTCACTCAAAAAGAAAAGAGGAATATGATTATGTTTAAAAATAAATTTTTAGGTTTCGCCATTTTAGTTTCGGTATTACTTACATTTATTATGGTGGTGATGCAAATCCCATCTGTAAAATCAGAGCTCAAAGATGTACCTGTTGCCATTGTTAATGAAGATAGTGGTAAGCAAGGTAACAAAATCGTTGAAAATCTAACTAGAAGCAAAAATAAGGCGTTAGATTGGCATATCGTTAAGAGTGATAAGGCACTTAAGAGTGCAATGGATAAACAACATTATTATGCGGCTATTGTAATTCCAAAAGATTTCTCGGCATCAATTGGAAAATTAGCTGATCCAACAACAAAAGATGTTACAAATGTAACTGTTGTAACAAATGAAGCAAAAAATGCTACATTGTCAACGACTTTAGGTTCGACACTATCAACAATAGTTACAAAAATTGGTGGTGGTATTTCAGCCGGAATTTTAACAAATATGGCAAAAGCCAATATGAGTGTCCCCGCTGTGACTGCATTGAAGTTAAATAACCCAATCACTGTAAAAACAACCGTTAGACATTCAACCGCTGGATTAACATCAGCGAATAGTTCGTTCTTCCAACCCGTCTGGATTGCAAGCATGGTTATTAGTTTATTATTATTCTACGCTGGAGATTCAAGAGAATTTAAATCAATGAAACACAAGTTTTCATTTAAATCATCATTCATTATCTCAGCTGTAGCACTTGCAATTTTAACTGGATTTGCAACAGCTACGTATGCGACATGGATTTTAGGATTTGATTTTACACATTTTATAACAATTGCATCGTTCTTATCATTTACAAGTTTTGCTTTTATAATGTTATTCTCAGGGGTATTGACATGGATTGGTTTCCCAGGGGTAATTATATTTGTCCTCTTACTATTTTTCTCAATTCCTTTATTGGCAATGGCACAACCATTAGTACCTCAATTCTACCAAGATTGGGTTCTTCCATGGTTACCAATGCGTTTCTTGTATGATGGTGCTCGCAGCATTCTTTATTATGGAGCATCTTTCTGGAACAGTTCTACAATGGGCCTAACTTATGTCTTAGCAATCGGTAGTGTCTTGTTTTTTGCCGAAGGATTATCACCCAAACATCGTAAAGTTGAAAAAGAAATTAACGATAAAATTAAAGAGATGGAAGTTAAATAGAATTCTTTAAATGAATCTTGAAATAAATTAAAAACCTCAGGGTAATCACCTTTTTAAGTGATTGCCCTGAGGTTTTTAATTTATTAATTATGGTTTTATTTTTGTCCACTTTGAATAAAAAAGTTAGCATGTTTATAGTTATAAATAGTTTGAGAAAGATCAAAAGGTTCACCGCTTACTGTATAAAAAAGTTCATCAATATAGAGTCCAGGCGAATTTTCTGGTAGTTCTAAAAGGGTTGATTCTGTCTTTTTAAGGGTGTCTGTACGTAAATATTTATCGGAGAAACCTATTTTTAATTTTAAAACTTCTTTCAAGTAATTAAAAATAGACTCACTGATTATTTCGCGATTAAGATAAGGAACAAGTTTTTTTCGATAGTAGGATCTCTCAATACAGAGAACTTGATTATCGATGTAACGAATTCTTTTTATTAAATAAACTTCCTCACCCGGAGCACAATTTAATTCCCTGGCTACATCAGCATTGGGTAGTTCAACTTTTAAATCAATCACTTTTGTAGATAATTTACTGTTTTCTAAATCTTTTGTAAAGCCCATGTTCGTCATTAGAGCGATGTAACCGTCTCTTTTTTGACGACGAACAAAAATTCCGCTACCTTGTACTTGATAAATAATACCCTTATCTTCTAAAGTTGTGAGAGCTTTAACGAGTGTCGTCTTACTGACGGCATATTTGGCAATAAGTTCATTTAGACTAGGGAGTTGCGTCCCTTGATTCAAATTTTTATTTTTAATTGCAAGCTCAATTTGATCAGCAATTTCTTGATACTTTAACATTTCATGCCTCCATTAAAATAATGTATCCTTTATTGTATAACATTGTTCCCGCCTTGTACATCTAGATGAAAAGGGTTACAAAAAAAGTGTTGACTTATTGTGCACGTACAATTAAAATATACATATACAAAGATTTGTAAGGGTTTACAATTTTTTTCTATTTATTCGTTTTTATCTGAGGAGGAGAAAAATATGGCAAGTAAGGTTAGAGATTATACAAAATTAGCTACAGATATTTTAGAAGCAATTGGTGGAGAAAAAAATTTAGCAGGAGCAACGCATTGTGCGACACGGTTACGACTAGTGCTACATGAGGTTCCTTCAGATGCTAAAGAAAAAATATCAGCAATGGCAGGCGTTATCACTGTTGTTGAAAGTGGTGGACAATTCCAAGTAGTTATTGGACCACATGTTGCGGATGTTTATGATGCATTCTCAGCAATGATTGATAGTTCAGAAGTAGAGGAAGTAGAAGCACCAAAAACAAGTATAATGAATCGAGTTATTGCAACAATGTCTGCGGTTTTTGCCCCATTCGTTTACATATTGGCCGCGGCAGGTATTATTCAAGGGAGTTTAATTCTAATTACTTTAGCTATGCCAAATTTTCCTAAAAGTGGTACATATCAAGTTTTAAGCTTTATTTCTTGGGCACCATTTACGTTCTTACCAATATTTATTGCCATAACGGCAGCTAAACATTTTAAAACAAACAGTTTAATCGCTGTTGCATGTTGTGCTGCATTAGTTAGTCCCACATGGGCAGAGATGGCTGGAACTATTGCTAGCGGTACAAGTATTAACTTTATGGGTATTCCATTATCTCAAACAGTTTATACATCATCAGTATTGCCACCATTATTTTTAGTTTGGATTCTTTCTTATCTTGAAAGATTCTTGAGTAAAAAGATACCTGACATTATTAAAGAACTTGCTGTTCCATTATTATGTCTATTAATTATGGTTCCTTTAACAATCTTAATTATTGGACCACTTTCATCTCTTGGAGCTGAAGGAATCGCAAAAGGATATAATTATTTAGTTAAAGTTGCACCACCTTTAGCAGGTGTTATTATTGGTGGTTTCTGGCAAGTACTTGTTATTTTTGGTATCCATTGGGGTGTTACGCCAATGGTTATGGCCAATTTCAAAATGAATGGAATGGACTCATTTCAGGCTTTTCAAACAATTGCAGTGGTCGCACAAGTTGGTGCTGTTTTAGGTGTATTTATTAAGTCTAAGAACAGAGAATTAAAAAATATATCTCTTTCAGCATTTATTACAGGATTATTTGGGATTACAGAACCAGCAATTTATGGTGTGACATTAAGATTTAAA
This sequence comes from Dellaglioa sp. CoH-57-MRSF-18, assembly GCF_056781995.1. The sequence continues at coordinate 237,896 of NZ_JBXAXX010000001.1, read as the reverse complement.
AAACCATTTATCTTTGGTTGTATTTCAGGAGCGTTTGGTGCATTAATTACAAGTTTCTTTAATTCATATTATTTTGCTTATGCTGGACTACCAAGTTTATTAACCATTGTAAATGCAATTAGTCCTAAATACCCACACTCATTTATTGGTATGGTTGTTGGATGTATTGTAGCAATTGTGGGTTCAGTTCTACTTGTTCAAATTTTTGGTACGGGTGAAACAGTTAGTGAAGTCGCAACAATGGAAGCACAGTTAGATGATGCACCAGCTAAGGTCGCACCAGTTATGAGTACGCCAGTAATAAATGCACCAGGCGTTGTTAATAGCCCTGTAACAGGGAAAGTAATTGCGTTAACAGAAGTAGAGGATGAAGTATTTTCATCTGGTGCAATGGGCAAAGGTGTTGCTGTAAATCCAACGGATAATAAAATATATGCACCATTTGATGGTCAGGTTGTCATGACTACAGAGACACAACATGCGATTGGATTAAAATCTGTAGATGGTGTAGAAGTTTTAATTCATATTGGAATGGATATCGTTGAATTAAAAGGAAAATATTTTGCAACACAAGTTAAAAATCATGATTATGTAAAAATGGGTGATTTACTTGTTGAATTTGATCAAGAGAAGATAAAAGAATCAGGATTTTCAGTAGTAACACCTGTAATTGTGACTAATTCAGATGATTACGAAGATGTTATTGCGTATACGCAAAATGAAATTCACCATGGAGAACCAATAATGGAATTAATTCCAAAAGGAGAAAAATAAAATGTCTAAATTACCGAAGGATTTTTTGTGGGGTGGCGCTTTGGCTGCTCATCAGTTTGAAGGCGGCTGGAATGTTGATGGAAAAGGGCCAAGTGTTATTGATGTGATGACTGCAGGAGCAAATGGTGTTCCGCGGGAAATTACGGAAACTATTGAAACAGATAAATTTTATCCGAATCATGATGCAATTGATTTTTATCATCATTACAAAGAAGATATTCAATTTTTCTCTGAAATGGGATTGAAGTGCTTACGAACATCAATCGCGTGGTCACGTATTTTCCCAATGGGAGATGAAAGCGAACCAAATGAAGCGGGATTACAATTTTATGATGATGTTTTTGATGAATTATTAAAAAAAGGTATTCAACCAGTGATTACCCTATCGCATTTTGAAATGCCACTCCATTTAGCTAAAGAATATGGTGGTTTTAGAAATCGTAAATTAATTGATTTTTTTGAAAATTTTGCTACGGTTTGCTTTAAACGTTATCAATCTAAAGTAAAATATTGGATGACATTTAATGAAATTAATAATCAAATGGATACAAATAACCCCATCTTTTTGTGGACTAATTCTGGAGTTATTGTGAACGATGGTGAAAATCCCAAAGAAATTATGTATCGAGTTGCACATAACGAACTCTTGGCTAGCGCTAAGGCGGTTATTGCTGGTAAAAAAATTAATTCTGATTTTGAAATAGGATGCATGGTATCACACGTACCAATTTATCCTTATTCATGTGATCCGGAAGATATCATGGCTGCTGAAGAGGCAATGCATCAACGCTTCTTTTTCCCAGATGTTCATGTTCGTGGAGAATACCCACGTTATGCACTAAAAGAGTTTGAACGTCACAATTATGATGTTGGGATTCAAGAAGGCGATATGGAGATATTGAAAAAAGGGACAGTTGATTATCTAGGATTCAGTTACTATATGTCAACAGTTGTTAAAGCAGATGCTGAAGCAGATCATTTAGGTGATGTTGTGAATGGTGGACTACCTAATGGGGTTCCTAATCCGTATATTAAATCTAGTGACTGGGGCTGGGCAATTGATCCCGATGGTTTACGATATACGTTAAATCGATTATATGATCGCTATCAGTTACCGTTATTTATTGTTGAAAATGGTTTTGGCGCGATTGACAAGCTTGAAGATAATCATGAAATTCATGATCCTGAACGTGTAAGTTATCTAAAAGAACATATTGAAGCAATCGAAAAAGCAGTTGATTATGATGGTGTTGAAGTCTTAGGATATACACCATGGGGTGTTATTGATTTAGTATCATTTACAACTGGTGAGATGAAAAAGCGTTATGGTATGATTTATGTTGATCGTGATAATGAGGGCAATGGATCGATGAAACGTTATAAAAAAGACTCATTTACTTGGTATAAAAATGTAATTGAAACAAATGGAGAAAGTCTTTAAAAGTTATTATAGAAAGAAAAAGCATCTCATTTATTAATAAATGAGATGCTTTTTGATTAATAAAAAAACAAATGACAACCGGTTGACATAAAAATATAAACAGGTTATACTTTGGTTATTCTTTCAGAAAGCGCTTTCTAAAAGTTGAGTTTATAGGTACAGGCAATTGCTATTTTTTAGTGAAATGGGACATTTATTAAACAAATAGAATGGGGTAAATAGAATGGAAAACAAAGTAAACGTAGATACAAATCAAGTTGAAGAAATTCCTCTTTTTCGAAAACTAAGTTATTCACTTACAGATTTTGGCGGAAATATTCTATTTGTAAGTATTAGTACGTACTTGTTATATTTTTATACAGATGTTTTTGGAATTGGGATTGGTGTAGCTGGAACTATCTTGCTCGTCACACGATGCGTTGATATGTTTGATGCACCAATATGGGGCTTTTTAATTGATCATACACATACAAAATGGGGACAAAGTCGGCCGTATTTCTTGTGGTTATGTGTACCATTTGCATTCTTTACATGGTTAACATTTACTACACCGAATTTATCGGGATCGTCCAAAGTTATCTATGCATCAGTTGTTTACGTCATTGCAGGAATTATATATACCGGAATTAGTACCCCTATGACGTCGATTTTACCTAACTTAACAAATGATTCAGACCAAAGAACGGTTTTGAATTCATATCGAATGGTTGGAGGAAATGTTGGTCTATTGGTTGCTAATGGTGTTGTTTTACCATTAGTTCAAATATTAGGGCAAGGAAATGATCGTAAAGGATTCTCATATGCAATGATTATTTTAGGGATTATCTCCATTATTGCCTTTTTAATTGCCTTTTTAAATTTACGAGAAATTAATACAACGATTACGAAATCAATATCATTAAAACAGAGTGTTAAAGCAACAAAAAGTAATTGGCCTTGGATTTTATTGGTTATTTCCAACTTATTCTATTGGATTGGAACAACTGTTAGAAGTTCAGGCATGATTTATTATTTTCAATATAATATCCATGCAAAATCATTAGTCGCAGTTGCTGGTTCTTTATCTGTTGTTGCTGTTATAGGGATGATATCAATTCCATTACTTGTTAAACGTACAAATAAAAGAACGGTTCTAATTGGAGCACTATTGATGGGAGCAATCTGTAACATGTTGCTTCAAGCAGTTGGTAGTAATCAAGTTTGGGTTGTTATCTTATATTGCCTAGGATCAATTGGAACGGGTGTTGCAGCTGCAATGCCATTCCTAATGTTGGCTGATGCGGTTGATTTTGGTCAATGGAAAACAGGAATCAGAGCCAGTGGCTTTTTAACAGCTATTGGAAGTGCATTCTGTGTTAAAGCAGGTAGTGGGATTGGCGGATTTATTCCATCACAAGTAATGCAATTCTTTGGATATATACCCAATCACACTCAAACGAGTCAATCTTTATTAGGCATTAACTTAAGTTTTATCTGGATTCCAGCCATGCTGTTCATACTTGCTGCAGTTCCAATGTTTTTCTATGGTAAATTTGAACGAAATGAAGATAAAGTTAGATTAGAATTAGCTAAAAAAGAAGCAGCTTAAAAAGTTAATGGTGGGGATAATGGTTTTGCTTATTTTATGGTAAACTAAGAGTACTAAAAGTTAAGCGGTAACAATTTAACTAAAATTAGACGACTTAGGAGCAAATAAAATGCAAAATCCAAAACTTGATGATGTCGCTGAATTGGCAGGCGTTTCTAAAACGACTGTATCTAGGGTGTTGAACAATAGAGGTTATCTTAGCGAAAAGACAGTTAAAAAGGTTCGTGATGCTGTGAAAGAGTTACATTATCAGCCTAATGATGTTGCAAGACAATTATTTAATAAAGAAACAAAACTAATAGGGCTTATTTTCCCAACCATTGCGAATCCTTTTTTTGGACAATTAGCTTACCATTTAGAAACGAAACTTTTTAATAGAGGTTATAAGGTTCTTATCGGTAACTCAAAAAATGATTCAGAAAAAGAAGTGACTTATTTACGTAAACTAATGGCAAATCAAGTTGATGGGCTAATTGTTGGAGCACATAATGAAGGAATTGAAGAATATCATAATACAAATTTACCAATTGTCGCAATTGATAGAATTATGAATGGTGATATTCCGGTCGTTTCTTCTGATAATTATAGTGGCGGTAAAATGGCAACAGAATTGCTATTAGAACATGGGGCAACCTCAATTGTACATACAAATGGACCTTATGATTTAGAAACGCCTGCTCGAGATAGACGTAGGGCATACGAGAAAATTATGAGTGAACATGGGTTGCCAGCCGTAACGTATACAATTGATTTTAATTGGACAGAAACAGAAAAAACAAAAGTTATTAAAAGAATTTTTGAGGATCTTAAACGAGTGGATGGTATTTTTGCTTCGAATGATACAGACGCTAGTTTGATCATAAAAATAGCTAGAGAATATGGCAAACGAGTACCTGAAGATTTACTTGTTATTGGCTATGATGGGACAGATGTTGTTCGATTATTTAAACCAGAACTAACAACAATTATTCAACCAATTGAACAGATGGCTGATGCAGCTATTGATATTTTAATGAAGAAAATAGAAGGTAAAGAGACACCTATGCAAGTAGTACTACCGGTACAATTATATAAAGGAGAAACGGCATAGTAGGTGCGTTTTTATTTTAAGATAATGACAACCGGTTAACATATAGAACGAGGAGAAGACAATTTTGAAAAATGAAACGATTAATTATCCAGAGGTAACTGATGAAAGATATCGATTAAAGTATCATATTACGGCACCAGCAGGTTGGATGAATGATCCAAATGGGTTTTGCTTTTTTAAAGGGTACTATCACATCTTTTATCAACATCATCCAAATTCAACACAGTGGGGACCAATGCATTGGGGTCATTCAAGAAGTAAAGATTTAGTTAATTGGGAAAGCTTACCAATTGCTTTGGTTCCTGGTGATCAAGAAGATCAGGATGGCTGTTTTTCAGGTAGCGCAATTGTGAAGGATGAGCGTCTCTATTTAATTTATACAGGACATAATTTGAAAGACAAAAATGATCCGGATAGTTATTGGCAGAATCAAAACCTAGCCGTTAGTGATGATGGCATAACTTTTGAAAAATTTGCTGGTAATCCAGTGATTTCAATGCCTCCTGTAGATAATGATGCTGATTTTAGAGATCCAAAAATTTGGTTTGAAAATGGAAAATATAATATTGTAATCGGAAGCAAAAATAAGGATGGCTTGGGTCGAGTTCTTATGTATAACTCAGATGATTTAGAACATTGGGACTACTTAGGACCTATTGCAACTGCTAAATCAGTTGATTCTGAAGGATTCGTTTGGGAATGTCCTGACCTTTTCGAAATTGACGGACAAGACGTTTTAGTAATGTCACCACAAGGAATTAAAGCTGATAAATTAAAATATAGAAATTTCTTCCAAACAGGATATCTGACTGGAAAATTTGATGAAGAGACACATTCATTACATCATGGTGAGTTCACTGAATTAGATTATGGACATGATTTCTATGCAACACAATCAATGGTTACGCCTGACGGTAGAAGGATCATATTTGCATGGATGGACATGTGGGAGAGCCCCATGCCAGAACAGGAAGATGGTTGGGCAGGCGCACTAACATTTCCAAGAGAATTAAATATGAAAAATGGTAAATTATTGATGACACCAGTTGAAGAAATTAAAAAATTGCGCGAAAAAGTATTATTAGATGTCACTAAACCTAAGGATACAACCACTATTTTTGAAGCCCCTACAAAGAGTTTTGAGTATTTAGCGAACTTTAATGGGCAAGAAAATGTCAGCGTTAAAATTAAAAATAGCGATAATAAATTATTAATAAAAGTTAGCTATCAAGCTGCAACAGGTAAGGTAACATTACAAAAGTATAATGACGATTTACTTCGAGAAACTAATGTGAGCGTTGCCAATGAATTGGATGTTCATTTATTAATGGACAACAGTTCAGCAGAATTATTTGTGAATAATGGAGAAGCATGTTTCTCTGAAAGGGTTTATGATGAAAAGGAACTTATAGTTGAAACAAGTAGCGATTCAACTAATTATGATATTAAAATATATGAACTTGGAGGAACAATGTAATGTTATTAGGAAGTATTGAAGCAGGTGGCACTAAATTTGTATGCGCGGTAGGTAACGAAGATTATCAAGTAAAGGATCAAATTCAAATTCCCACGACTACACCTGTTGAAACATTAACGGCAGTCGTAGACTATTTTAAGCAATTTGAAATAGCTGCACTTAGTGTTGCCTCATTTGGACCAATTGAAATCAGAAAAACGTCACCTAAATATGGATTTATCACGAAAACACCAAAACCGGGTTGGGGTGATACGGATTTCTTGGGATTTCTTAAGGGCAAACTGGATATTCCAACATTTTGGACAACGGATGTAAATGGTTCAGCTTACGGTGAATATACAATGTCGACATTGTTTAATGAGAAAATTAATTCACTTGTTTATTACACAATTGGAACTGGTGTGGGCGCTGGAGCAGTAATTGATGGCCACTTAGTTGGCGGTATTGGCCATCCTGAAATGGGCCATGTCTTAGTTAAGAGACATCCTGATGATCTTGATTTTAAAGGTGTCTGTCCATTTCATGGTGATTGTTTAGAGGGCTTAGTTGCTGGACCAACATTTGAAGCACGGACTGGTAAAAAAGGTAAAGATGTCCCATTAACAGACAAAACTTGGGATATTATGGCCTACTATATTGCTCAGGCTGCCGTTCAAACAACGTTAAGTTTACGTCCTAATAAAATTATTTTTGGGGGCGGCGTTACAAATGATGTTTTATTGGAAAAAGTGCGACATGAATTCAAAGAAATTTTAAATGATTATGTTGACGTTCCTCCATTAGATCAATATATTACAGCACCACAAGTTGCTAATAATGGATCAGCCAATGTTGGAAACTTCGCTTTAGCTGAAAAAATGTTATCTGAATGATAGGGTTATTTAACAAAATTGGAGGGTAAAATAATGACAAACAAAAATTATTATGATGTAACAAAATGGCCTATTGGTAACCCGTACGAAGATATTGGGGAAGTTATTAATAGTATTATTACTGATATTAAAAGTCATCAAACTGATAGTAATAGCAATGATGGTGGAAAACCAGGGGCAGTTATTTATCTACCACCAGCTGATTATCACTTGCGTACACAAGTCTTAATAGATATTAGTTTTCTTAAAATTCAAGGATCTGGGCATGGATTTACGTCATCAAGCATTCGGTTTAACGTACCACAAAACGAATGGTCAAATTTACATGAATTATGGCCTGGTGGTAGTCGTGTTCTTGTTGACCTCGATCCTAAAACAACGGATGAAGAATCTGAAGGTGCAGCTTTCTATGTTGCAAGAGAAGGAAATCCGCGTATTAGTTCAGTCGAATTTTCGAACTTTAATATTGATGGGTTACACTTTATTGATGATGGCACAGGCGAAAAAAATCCAGAAAATACGTATGTGAATGGTAAGACTGGAATTTATGTTGCAAGTGCACAAGATTCATTCCGTATTACAGAAATGGGTTTTGTTTACTTAGAACATGGTGTAACCATTTATAACGCAGATGCATTAACAATCCACGATAATTTTATTGCTGAATGTGGTAATTGTATTGAACTACGTGGATGGGGACAAGCTTCGAAAGTAACTGAAAATTTAATGGGCGCTGGATTTAATGGCTATACCATTTTTGCGGAAAACTTCGGAGGACTGCTAATTACGACTAATAATATTTTCCCAAGAGGTGCAAGTAGCATTTCATTATCTGGCGTGACGAAATCGTCTGTTACAAATAATCGCATTCATGCATTTTATCCCGGAATGGTTATTTTAGATGATAATTGCTCAGAGATATTGGTTTCTTCAAACCATATGCTGCATGATCAAGAACCGTGGGCGCCTATGCAACATCGAGATAATGGATTAGACGATTTATATGGGCTGTTATCAATTAGCGGTAATGATAATTCCGTCATTGGAAATCATTTTTCAGAAACGGTTGATCAAAACACGCTTAAACCAGTTGGTGCAACACCGGTCATTATCCGACTTGCTGCCGGACATGGTAATTATATTGCAAATAATAATGTTGTGGCTACAGAAATTCAATCAGGTAGTGGCGATTCAGCATTTTCTGCACAAGTAGATGCGTTACTAGCAACCGAAGAATTAAAAAAAGTCACAGTAACAACTGTTTTGGTTGAAAAGAAGTCAACGCAAAATACAATTTTAGATTCTGGAAGCAATGAACAAGTTATTTTGGATAAAAATGTGAATGCTTTTAGAGCAACACCAACCGTCCCAAAAAAACAGTAATTTTAAATAAATGATTTAATTTGTGCCACTTTGATAAAATAGGACTATAATGAAAGTTGAAGTTAGAACTTAATATAACTGTCCAAATCAAAAGAGGCGATAGCAATGGCAAAGTTGAGTAAAGAACAACGCAAAGCAATGGCTCAAAAAGCAATGGACGAACGTGCTAAACATCCACAAGCTGAAAAAAAACAATCAGGTTTTAAATTTATTGAAGATGAATCAACTAAGTTAGGTGCAGAAAAAAACTAATTATAAAAGTTCAAAGATTAATTCTAAGTATTCTTGGAATTAATCTTTTTTTAGTTAACTAAAAATATTAAATTGGGTGTAAGTCATGTACAATTTGAATGATAGATAATTTAATGAGGAGTGATAATCGATGTTAATTAAACAAGTACATATTGAAAATAAAGAAGAATTACAAGATATTCGAGTAGAAAATGGCATGTTTACTGAGATTGGGGTAAATTTACAACAAAATGCTGATGAAAAAGTCATTGATGCAACCGATAAATTGATGTTACCGCCATTTGTTGATCCACATGTTCATTTGGATTCAACGCTCACAGCAGGTGATCCGGAATGGAACGAATCTGGGACTTTATTTGATGGCATTCGGATTTGGTCTGAACGTAAAAAGACGTTAACCCATGAAGATGTTAAAGAACGTGCTGTTACAGCATTAAAAATGCAGGCAGCCCATGGTGTTCAGTTTGTTCGTTCACATGTTGATGTGACTGATCCTGATTTAGTGGCTTTGAAAGCTTTAATTGAGGTCCGCGAAGAAGTTAAACCTTGGATGGAATTACAATTAGTTGCTTTCCCACAAGAAGGTATTTTATCATTTCCAAATGGGAAGGAATTAATGACAAAAGCTGCTGAATTAGGAGTGGATGCAATTGGTGCAATTCCCCATTTTGAATTTAATAGAGAATATGCAGTTGAATCACTCCATTTCGCTTTTGAATTGGCTCAGAAATATAATTTATTATTTGATGCACATACGGATGAAATCGATGATCCTAGTTCTCGTAGCTTGGAAACCGTTGCGACATTAGCTTTAGAAACAGGGATGAAAGATAAGGTTACAGCATCACATACAACAGCGATGGGTTCATATGATGATGCTTATTTGTACAAATTAATGCGTTTATTGAAGATGTCAGAAATGAACTTTATTGCTAATCCACTTGTAAATATGTTCTTAGGTGGACGTTTTGACACATATCCAAAGCGTCGTGGGTTAACACGCGTCAAAGAATTGGATGAGAATGGGTTGAACGTTGCATTTGGTGAAGATGACATCAAAGATCCATGGTATCCAATGGGAGATGGCAACATGTTAGACGCCTTGCACATGGGATTACATGCGACTCAGATTATGGGTTATAGTCAAATTATGAATGCTTACCGATTTGTGACGACTAATGGCGCTAAATCTATGCATGTTATGGATCATTATGGAATTGAAGTTGGAAAACCAGCTAATTTCGTCATTATGGATAGTGATAATTTTTATGATGCGTTGAATACACGTGCTGCCGTTATGTTATCAGTCCATAATGGTGATGTGATTAGTGAAACCAAGCCAGCAGAAACCCAGTTATATATCTAGTAAGTAATCGTTTTGGTAGCGCCTTCTTGATTTGAATGCTAGAATCAAGGCATGACTTGAAAAGGGGTAATAAAATGAAAATGATTAATTTAGGCGATAGCGAACTTCAAGTATCATCTGTCGGTTTGGGATGCATGCGCATGCCAGAATTGTCGACTGGGCAAGCTGCAGAAATGATTCAAACATCAGTTGATCATGGCATTAATTTCTTTGATCACGCAGATATTTATGGTGCAGGAAAAGCTGAAGAAGTGTTTGCGGCAGGATTTACTGAAACTGGGTTATCACGTGAAGACATTATTCTTCAATCAAAATGTGGTATCGTTCCAGGTGTAGAGTATAATTTTACTGCTGAACACATTGAAAAAAGTGTTGACGGTATTTTAAAACGATTAAATACGGAATATATTGATAGCTTATTGTTACACAGACCTGATACGTTAATGGAACCTGAAGCTATTGCTCGTGTATTTGAAAAACTACAAAAATCTGGAAAAGTACGTCATTTTGGTGTTAGTAATTTCTATCCTGGGCAAGTTGATTTATTACAACAAGCTTTGGATATGAAACTATTAGTTAACCAACTCCAATTCGGTGTCATGCACACTGGAATGATTGATTTGGGAACAAATGTGAATATGGTTAATGATGCTGGAATTAATCGTGATGGCGGTATTTTAGAATATTCGCGTCTTAAAAAAATGACGATTCAAGCATGGTCACCATTCCAATACGGATTCTTTGAAGGTACATTCTTAGATAATCCAAAATTTGCTGAATTAAATGAAGTTTTAAACCGTTTAGCTAAAGAAAAAGAAACAACTAATACTGGAATCGCAACAGCATTTATTCTACGTCACCCAGCTAAAATGCAGGTGATTGCTGGAACAATGAACGCAAAAAGAATTGTTGAAATTGCGAATGCTTCAGAACTTGAGCTAACACATGAAGAATGGTACGAAATTTATCGTGCAGCAGGAAATAAATTACCATAAATGAAAAAATTAAAGTAACTAACTAATTACTATTTTAGTTGGTTACTTTTTATATTAAGCGTATGAAAATTTCGTAGTTAACATACTGGGTATGGTAAAATTAGAATTAATAGGTGGTGGATTTGATTTGGAAAACAAATATGAGCATGTTTATCGTGAAATTAAAGCGAAAATTGTCGCGGGTGAATATGAAGTAAACGATAAATTAATGACTGAATCACAGTTAATGTCGATTTACGAATCTAGTCGTTATGCGGTTCGTAAAGCAATTGGTGATTTAGAGAATGCAGGGTATGTCTACCGAATACAAGGTGGCGGTATCTTCGTTAATGATTGGCATACTGTAAAAAAAGTGACACAAAATAATAAAATAATTGGTGTCATGACGACACATATTGCTGATTATATTTTTCCAAATATTATCACTGGAATAGATCGTATTATTTCTGAAGAGGGATATACAATCATGCTAAGTAATACGCTTGATAATGCTGAAAAAGAACGATATAGCCTTTTAAGAATGCTTGAAATGAATTTATCTGGACTAATCGTAGAACCAACACAAAGCGCATTAATAAATAAAAATAAGGATTTATACGAAAAGATAGTGGCGCAAAAAATACCAGTCCTTTTTATTAATGCACATTATGAAAACTTGGAAATTCCATACTTAGAGTTAAATGATTTTAATGGTAGTGAGGTTGCTACAGAGCATTTGATAAATGAAGGACATGGAAAAATACTTGGTATTTTTAAAGTGGATGATAAACAAGGTCAGTTAAGAATGAATGGATTCGTGCAAGCTTATATGGAACATTCAGCTATTTCATACCAAAGTGAGATATTGATGTACCAATCTGCTGATTCAATGCAAAATATCTATAAAAAAATTGAAAAGATTCTGCATAGATCGGATCATCCAACCGCGATTGTTTGTTACAATGACCAGCTTGCCATTAAATTAATAGATATTGTTAAGTCGATGGGAATGAAAATTCCTGAAGATATCTCAATTGTTGGTTTTGATGATTATCAATTATCAAAATATATGTCACCTAAATTAACAACAATTAGACATCCAAAGGAAAAAATGGGCCGAGAAGCTGCGACGATGTTATTAAAAATGATTAATTCTAAAACAATGTCGGCGAAATCTGTCGTATATGATGCAAAGCTAATCATTCGAGAAAGCGTTAAAAATAGGAATTAAAGCATGATAAGTATTACTCAAATTTGAGTAATACTTATTTTTTTGAAATTCATTCGAACAAATAAAAATAACTATTGATTTGTTCGAATGAATGTGAGAAAATGACCTTGTTGATAAATGCAAACGTTTTCAGAAAACGGTTGCTGTAGGTTTTTCGGTTGGTCGTACCAATCGGACAATAAAATTTGGAGGTGTCATATGCAAAAAGAAAAGAAAATATCTAGTAAGTTTATTTACTTTTTTGGGTCATTCGGAGGAATTTTGTTCGGATACGATATCGGGGTTATGACGGGGGCTTTACCATTCTTGCAAAAAGATTGGGCTCTTCAAAATAGTGCCGGAACCGTTGGTTGGATTACTTCAGGAGTTATGTTCGGTGCCATCTTTGGTGGCGCGTTAGCCGGTAAGCTTTCAGATAAGCTAGGTCGACGTAAAATGATTTTGATGTCAGCTATTATTTTCGTTATTGGTTCATTACTCGCATCATTCTCACCAAATAATGGCCAAATGTATTTAATTATTGTTCGTATTTTCCTTGGACTAGCAGTTGGTGCTTCATCAGCATTAGTACCAGCATACATGTCAGAAATGTCTCCGGCTAAATTACGAGGACGACTATCAGGAATTAATCAAACAATGATTGTTTCCGGAATGTTACTTTCATATATTATGGATTTTCTATTAAAAGATTTACCTGAAGCATGGGCATGGCGCGTTATGCTTGGCTTAGCAGCAGTACCAGCTGTTGTTTTATACTTTGGGGTTTCACGTTTACCAGAATCACCTCGTTTCTTAGTTAAAACAAATAAAGTTGATGAAGCTCGCCAAGTATTAACTTGGATTCGTCCAGCTAATGAAGTTGAACAAGAATTAGCTGATATTCAAACTACTGCGGGTGAAGAAAATCATATTGAAAAAACATCAATGGTTCAATTATTCACAGGTAAATATCGTTACTTAGTTATGGCCGGTGTTGGTGTTGCTGCATTCCAACAATTCCAAGGGGCTAACGCAATCTTCTATTACATTCCTTTAATTGTTGAAAAAGCAACTGGGAATGAAGCAAGTTCAGCACTAATGTGGCCAATTATTCAAGGGATTATCCTTGTCTTAGGTTCACTCTTATTCTTAGTTATTGCAGATAAATTTAAACGTAGAACACTTTTAATTCTTGGCGGTTTAGTAATGGGACTATCATTTATCTTACCTACAATCATTAACATGGTTGTACCAAATACGAGTCCTATGATGATTGTTGTTTTCTTATGTATCTACGTTGCATTCTACTCATTTACATGGGCTCCACTTACATGGGTATTAGTTGGTGAATTATTCCCATTAGCTGTTCGTGGAAGTGCTTCAGGAATTGCATCTTCAGCTAACTGGATTGGATCATTCTTAGTAGGACTATTATTCCCTATTATGACAGCTTCAATGCCACAAGATGCTGTGTTCGCAATCTTCGGAATCATTTGTTTATTAGGTGTTCTATTCATTCGTTTCTTCGTTCCAGAAACACGTGGTCGCTCATTAGAAGAAATTGAAAAAGAAGGTACAAGAAATTAAGTAACCTATACGTTAGGAGTGTAATTGATATGGATTTAGTAAAAACATCTCAAGCAATAAAAAATGGTCAAGTTTCACTTGGAATTGAATTAGGCTCAACACGTATCAAAGCAGTTTTAGTTACGGACGATTTTAAGACAATTGCAACAGGGAGCTTCAATTGGGAAAACCAATTGGAGGATGGTCTTTGGACTTATTCTCTTGAACAAGTTTGGACGGGGATTCAAGCTAGTTATAGACAAATGGCTGCAAATGTTCAAAGCAAATACCATGAATCATTAACAAAAATAGATTCAATTGGTATCAGTGCTATGATGCATGGTTACCTTGTCTTTTCGAAATCTGATGATTTATTAGTTCCCTTTAGAACATGGAGAAATAATAATACAGAACAATCAGCTGATGAATTAACAGAGTTGTTAAACTTCAATATTCCACAACGTTGGAGTATTGCACATCTTTATCAAGCTGTTTTAAATAATGAAGCCCATGTAAATGACATTGGTCATTTAGAAACATTAGCTAGTTATGTTCATTATATGTTATCTGGTAAAAAAGTTATCGGAATTGGGGATGCCTCTGGTATTTTCCCAATTGATGAAAAAACAGGCACATACTCAGCTGATTTATTAGATAAATTCAGTGGTATTGAAAAAGTTTCTGCTTATGATTGGGATATTAAAGACATCCTACCTACTGTTTTGAGAGCTGGTGAAAATGCTGGATCATTAACAGATACAGGAGCTAAATTACTTGATGTTAGTGGCAAACTTGAAAGTGGTAGCTTGATGGCACCACCTGAAGGTGACGCAGGTACAGGGATGGTTGGGACCAACAGTGTACGTAAGAGAACAGGTAATATCTCAGTTGGAACCTCTGCTTTTTCTATGACTGTTTTAGATCAGCCTATGAAAAAAGTGTACAAAGATATTGATATTGTAACAACACCAAGTGGTGCGCCAGTTGCAATGGTTCATGTTAATAATAGTTCGTCAGATATTAATGCATGGGCTTCAATCTTTGGCGAGTTCGCAGCAAAACTAGGTGTTCATTTAACACCAGATCAGTTGTATGAACGATTATTCTTAGAATCAACTCATGCTGATGCCGATGCAGGTGGATTAATGAATTATAGTTACTTATCAGGTGAAAATATTACACATATGCCTGAAGGTCGTCCATTATTTGTTCGAACACCTAACAGTAACTTTACATTACCTAACTTCATCAAGACGCAATTATATGCGGCATTTGCACCACTTAAGATTGGAATGGATATTTTAAGTCAAGAAGAACATATCCAAACTGATGTAATGATTGCTCAAGGTGGTATTTTAAAAACAGCTGTAATCGGACAACAAGTATTAGCTAATACGTTGAATATTCCAATTACGGTTATGAATACTGCTGGTGAGGGTGGACCTTGGGGAATGGCTGTCTTAGCAATATTTGCTAAGAAAAATAATAACGGTCAAAGCTTAGAAGACTTCTTAGATCATGAAGTTTTTGTAGACCCAGAAAGTATGACGTTAAGCCCAGAACCTGAAGGTGTAGAAGGTTACAATACATTTATAGCTAGATACGAAGCTGGCTTGTCTATTGAGTCAGAGGCAATAAAAAAAATTAAGGAAGAAAAGAGGAACTAGTATATATGTTAGAAAAGCTAAAACAAGAAGTGTACGATGCTAACATGCTGTTACCTAAGTACAACTTAATTACCTTTACATGGGGTAACGTGAGTGGAATCGATCGTGAAAAAGGGTTATTCGTCATCAAACCATCTGGTGTTGATTACGATGATTTAAAACCTGAAGATATGGTTGTTGTTGATTTAGACGGTAAGAAAATTGAGGGTGATATGAATCCCTCAAGCGATACAGAAACGCATCGCATTCTATACAATAACTTCCCTAATATTAAAGGTGTCGTTCATACTCACTCACCTTGGGCTGTTTCATTCGCACAAGCAGGCTTGGATATTCCAGCAGCCGGTACAACACATGCAGATACCTTTTATGGCTCAGTTCCAGCAAGCCGTATCATGAATGAAGCTGAAGTTGTCACAGAATATGAAAAACAAACAGGTGACGTGATTGTCGAAACGTTCAAAAAACGTGGACTCGATCCTGATCAAATTCCAGCTGTTTTGGTTAATGATCATGGTCCATTTACATGGGGTACATCTGCTTTAGATGCTGTGCATAATGCTGTTGTCTTAGAAGAAGTTGCAAAGATGACTTATCATACATTGCAATTGAATCCACATGCAATTGACATGCCACAATACTTATTGGATAAGCATTTCCTAAGAAAACATGGTAAAAATGCATATTATGGTCAAATTAAACACTAAAACACGTTTTTAAAAATAATAAACTATTAGGAGGAATTATATTATGTTAAAAGTTAGTGAAAAAGAATTTTGGTTCGTTGTCGGTAGTCAAGGTTTATACGGTCAAGATGTTTTAGACGTTGTTCAAGGTGATGCAGAAAAAATTATTGATAATTTAAATGCTAGTGGTTCACTACCATACAAAATTGTCTTTAAAGAAGTTGCAACAACTGCTGAAGTTATTACTAACATCATGAAAGAAGCTAACTTTGAAGACAAAGTTGCTGGTGTGATTACTTGGATGCATACTTTCTCACCTGCTAAAAACTGGATTCGTGGAACAAAATTATTACAAAAACCATTGCTACATTTAGCAACACAATTTGGTGAAAATATTCCTTGGTCAACAATTGATATGGATTACATGAACACAAACCAAAGTGCTCATGGAGACCGTGAATACGGCTTTATCAATGCTCGTCTTCAAAAACATAATAAAGTTGTTGTTGGTTACTGGAAAGATGAAGCAGTTCAATCACAAATTGCTGACTGGATGGATGTTGCTGTTGCTTACGGTGAAAGTTTCAACATTAAAGTTGCTCGTTTTGGCGATAACATGCGTAATGTTGCCGTTACAGATGGTGATAAAGTTGAAGCACAAATCAAATTTGGTTGGACTGTAGATTACTTTGGTATTGGTGATTTAGTTGCTGAAATGAAAGAAGTAACTGACGCTGAAATTAATGCAACATATAAAGAATGTGAAAGTATGTACGATATGGTTGTTGGCGACAACGATCCTGCCTTCTACGAAGACCATGTTAAAGAACAAATTAGAATTGAAATTGCTTTACGTAAATTTATGGAACGTGGTGGCTACAATGCATTCACATCTAACTTCGAAGATCTTTGGGGCATGAAACAATTACCAGGTATGGCTGTTCAACGTTTAAACGCTGAAGGTTATGGTTTCGCTGGTGAAGGTGACTGGAAGACTGCTGCAATCGACCGTTTGATGAAGGTTCTTGCACATAATAAAGCTACTGGATTTATGGAAGATTACACGTATGATTTACGTGCGGGTCATGAAGTAACTCTTGGTTCACATATGTTAGAAGTTGATCCTACATTAGCTTCAACAAAACCACGCGTGGAAGTACATCCATTAGGTATTGGTGACCGCGAAGATCCAGCTCGTTTGATCTTTGATGGTTCAAATGGTAAAGGTGTCGTTGTTTCAATGTCTGACTTTGGTACTGAATACAAATTATTAATTAACTCTGTTGAAGGTCAAAAACCAGAAGTTGAAGCTCCTAACTTGCCAGTAGCTCGTCAATTATGGATTCCAGAACCAAGTTTTAAAGAAGGCGTTCATTCATGGATTGAAAATGGTGGTGGTCATCATACTGTTCTTTCAATGAACGTGAAGGAACAACAAGTTGTTGATCTTGCTAAGATGTTTGATCTTGAATATGTTGAAATTAAAAAATAATTAATATTTTAAAGGATATCGCTGTTAAAGCGATATCCTTTTTTTGTGTAAGAAGAGTAATCAAATATGATTTATATCAAATAAAATCGGTGCTTACGAAAATAAAGATTCGTAAGCACCGATTTAGATTTCTAATGATAATAATTGAGAATTTTATCTGCATCTGAAAAAATAATCTCAGACTTTCGTGTTATAGATTTCCATCCACAATTTGTTCTAAAGTTGTTTTTGAAGGGATAAAGAATAAATTACCGGTTTCAGCGGTACTGAAATCTAATAATCGATCACTTTTACTTTCGAACATATTAATGAGCATTCGATTAGTTACTGCAAAATGACGTGCGTAACCAATGAAGTATGTCCCTGTAATGTCTTTCCCAGGTTCTGAGAAGGGAACGTTCATACGGACAATTTTATGCTCAATGCCATCTTTCATATCTTGTGAAGCAACGTTATGAGAATTTGGTAATTTTTCTTCGTCAGTTAATTCTAAATCAGAATCTTTCTTCCGACCAATTGCTTTTTCTTGGTCTTCAGTCTTTAAGGCATTCCAAGCGGCCATATTATGGATATACTTTTGAGCAAAAGCATAAGAACCGTTTGTAAAATCAGGATCTTCGCCCCCAATAACGGCGTAATCGAGTGCTTCATTAACATCTGGGTTTTCAGTACCATCAATGAAACCAATAACGGCGCGGCCTTCAAAATAACGGAAGCCGTGTGTTTCATCTTCTACAGTTGTGACATCCTTAATGAAAAGCATAAATTGCGCCATAACTTCATAGACAACAGCACTTTCACCAGCGCGAACATGAAAGAATAAATCGCCAGGAGTTGAAATGGCAGTGTATTTAGGCCCAACAATTTCTTTAAAATGGGTAAGTTCAACAGGTTTGATAGCATCAGGGAAAAGATAATCCCAAGCATCAGAGCCAAAACCAAAGGCAACTTTTAAGTTAGCTTTTGGATAACGAACGTTCATACTACGGATGATGGCCGGAATACGGTCAGATAGCTCTTGAACTGCTTCTAATTCAACTTTTTGATCTTTGTGATTTAAGTTTAGAATGGTGAAATTAACAGCTTCACCTAAATCTTTATAAACATCTTGTGTTAACTTTTCGTTTACTGACATAATAAATGCTCCTTAGACTTTTAATTTCCTTTAACGATTATAACCATTTTACCTGCATTATGTGGTGAATTTAATTGTTTATGGGTTTCAATAATATCGGTTAAATTAAAGTGATATTTTTTTGCTATTTTAATTTCTAATTCATCTTGCATCATTAAATCTGTTAAGAAAGTTAGCGTGTCACTATCTTTTAACTCTTTAACATTCTCAACAAGGTAGTAATCTGCGAGTGGCTTTGATGCTTGAACAGAGTCGGTTGGAACGCTAACTAACGATACCATTCTGCCGTTTGTCTTCAATGCTTTGACGCCTACCTCACTGCCAAGACCGCCAGGAGTTGCATCAACAACAATGTCAGCCATATCTTTAAAAGTTTCGGCGGGATTTTCTTTATCGTAGGCGCTATAATGATCTGCACCTAGTCGACGAACATAGGGTTCGTTGGTGCTTGAACCACTAGCGAGAACAGTTAATTCCATCAATTTAGCAAGTTGCACTAAAATCGATCCGACACTTCCAGAAGCGCCTTCAATAAAGATGGTTTCACCAGCCCTTGCTTTTGCAAAAAAGTTCAAAATATTGTATGCCGCTATACCAGGTGTTGGTAGCCCAGCAGCTTCAGCAATCGTCATATTATCAGGTCGCTTAGCAATATGTGATGTAAAGACGACAAGTTCTTCTGCGTAGCCACCGAAAGCCTTATGAACAACAACAGCATCAC
This sequence comes from Dellaglioa sp. CoH-57-MRSF-18, assembly GCF_056781995.1. The sequence goes on along the minus strand of NZ_JBXAXX010000001.1, from coordinate 218,202 downwards.
CGATATTAAAATGAGTAACTTCATCGCCAATTTCAGTAATAATACCCGTTACGTCACCTCCAGGTACAATTGGAAATGGTAAAGGCATAACGTCTTTCATATAACCGGCACGTAAAATTGCATCAAATGGGTTAATGCCAATCGCTTCGATTGAAACCCTAACCTGTTTTGATTTAAGCGCTACTTCTGGATTAACTTTTAATTCCTCAAATACGGTTGCGTCACCATATTGGTTAAAGCCAAATGCTTTCATAAGTATAACCTCCCTAGATTAAAATCATATTGGTACTAGTCCCAATATACCATAATTTTAAGAAAAGGTTTACAAAACGAGGGAGAATAACAAATTTTGTAACAATGTATTTTGCGCAATCTAATTGACAACGTATTTTTGAAGATGTATAATATCCATATTGGTAAATGATAGCGTTTTCATAAATAATTAAAAAGAAAGAATGTGAGTTATTTGGAAAAATATATTTTATCTATTGATGAAGGAACGACAAGTACAAGAGCAATTATATTTAATCACAAAGGTCAGAAAGTTTCTGATGCACAACGCGAATTTCCACAATATTTTCCTCAACCTGGCTGGGTTGAGCACAATGCAAATGAGATATGGAACGCAGTATTATCGACAATCGCAAATACATTTATCGATTCCGGGATTAAACCTAAGCAAATAGCAGGAGTTGGGATTACCAACCAACGTGAAACAACTGTTATCTGGGATAAGAAAACGGGATTACCCATCTACAACGCAATTGTTTGGCAATCACGTCAAACGGCAGAAATTGCGGAACAATTAAAACAAGATGGCTATGATGAATTAATTCATGAAAAGACAGGATTACTGATAGATGCCTACTTCTCAGCAACTAAAATTCGTTGGATTTTAGATCATGTTGATGGCGCCCAAGAAAGAGCCGAAAAAGGCGAATTACTTTTTGGAACTATTGATACTTGGTTAACATGGAAATTATCAGGTGACGAAACACATGTAACTGATTATTCTAATGCTAGTCGGACAATGTTATTTAACATTCATGATTTGAAGTGGGATGAAGAAATTCTAAAAATTATGAATATTCCAGCAGTTATGTTACCAGAAGTTAAATCAAATTCTGAAGTTTACGGACATACGAAAGATTATCATTTTTATGGTAGTGAAGTGCCAATTTCAGGAATGGCTGGAGATCAACAAGCTGCTTTGTTTGGTCAAATGGCATTTGAACCAGGAATGGTTAAGAATACTTATGGAACAGGTTCATTTATTGTCATGAATACAGGGACAGAACCTAAATTATCTAAAAATAATTTATTAACGACAATTGGTTATGGGATTAATGGTAAAGTTTATTACGCTTTGGAAGGTAGTATCTTCGTTGCTGGTTCAGCAATTCAATGGTTAAGAGACGGGATGCGCTTGGTGGAACATGCACCAGACACAGAACAAGCAGCTAAAGAATCGACGAATGATAATGAAGTTTATGTTGTACCTGCCTTTACAGGATTGGGAGCACCTTATTGGGATCCTGATGCACGAGGTTCAGTCTTTGGAATTACTCGTGGAACAACACGTGAAGATTTCATTAAAGCAACGTTACAATCATTGGCTTACCAAACTAGAGATGTTGTGAAAACAATGGAACTAGATACGGGAATTAAAATTCCGTTACTAAAAGTTGATGGTGGTGCAGCTAAGAATGATTATCTGATGAATTTCCAAGCAGATATTTTAAATACACCTATCGAACGTGCTCATGACCTTGAGACAACTGCTTTAGGAGCAGCCTTCTTAGCTGGATTAGCCGTTGGTTATTGGAAAGACCTAGAAGAACTCAAAGCTGAGTATACTGAAGGGGATATTTTTAAACCAACAATGCCTGTGGAAGAAAGCGAAGATCTATACGCAGGTTGGCAACAAGCGGTTGAAGCAACTCGAGTATTTAAACATAAACCAATGAAGAAAAACAATAAATAAGGGGGATACAACTATGTCATTTTCAGCAACATCAAGAAAACAAGATATCGAACGATTAAAGAATGAAGAATTGGATTTATTAACAATTGGTGGTGGTATCACCGGTGCCGGCGTTGCTATTCAAGCAAGTGCTATGGGTTTAAATAACGGATTAATTGAAATGCAAGATTTCGCTGAAGGAACATCATCGCGTTCAACAAAATTAGTTCATGGTGGTATTCGTTACTTGAAGACATTCGACGTCGGAGTTGTTTCTGATACTGTTCAAGAACGTGCAGTGGTTCAACATATTGCACCACATATTCCACGTCCACAATCAATGTTATTGCCTATTTATGATGAACCCGGCGCAACTTTTGATATGTTCTCAGTAAAAGTTGCAATGAATTTATATGATCAATTGGCAGGTGTTGTTGATCCTCAATGGGTTAACTACACAATTTCTAAAGCAGAAGTTTTACAACGCGAACCACAATTAAAATCTGATAAATTAATGGGTGGCGGTGTCTACCTTGATTTTAAGAATAATGATTCACGTTTAGTTATTGAAAATATCAAAAAAGCACATGAAGATGGCGGCTTGATGGTTAGTCGTATCAAGGCTTTAGACTTATTGCATGCTGACGGTAAAATTACTGGTGTTCATGTATTAGATTTAATTAGTGGCGAAGAATTTGATATTCATGCTAAATATGTTATTAATACAACGGGTCCATGGTCTGATTTTATCCGTAAAATGGATACTGATGAAGATTTTGTACCACAAATGCGCCCAACAAAAGGTGTTCATTTAGTTGTTGATTCTAAAAAATTAAATGTACCACAACCAACATACTTTGATTCTGGAAAACAAGATGGTCGTATGATCTTCGTTGTGCCAAGAGAAGATAAAACATATTTTGGAACAACAGATACTGATTTCCATGGTGATTTTGAACATCCTCGTGTTGAACAAGAAGATGCTGATTACTTACTTGATATTATTAACGAACGTTTCCCAACAGCTAATGTCAAAATTAGTGATATTGAATCAAGTTGGGCTGGATTACGTCCATTGATTTCATCAAACGGAAGTTCAGATTACAATGGTGGAAACTCAGGTAAAATTAGTGAGAAGAGTTTCAATGATGTTATTAACGTTATTGAACGTTTTGAAAAAGATGAAGTAACTAAAACAGATGTTGAAGATGTCTTGAATGATTTGGAAAGTACACTTTCTGAAGATAAGACAAGTGCATCACAAGTTTCACGTGGAAGTTCATTGACTATTTCAAAAGATGGCTTATTAACATTAGCTGGTGGTAAAATTACAGATTACCGTAAGATGGCTGCCGGTGCCATGGCTGCAATTACAAAATTATTGAAAGATAATTATAGTCAAGAATTCAATGCGATTGATTCTAAAAACTTACCTGTTTCAGGTGGTGATATTGATCCTAACAACGTTGAAGCAACAATTAGTTTCTTCGCAAAACAAGGAATGGACAATGGGTTGACTGAAGAAGAAGCTACAGTATTTGCTAACTTATTTGGTTCAAATGCAGCACGTGTATTTAGTCAAATGACTCACGTTAAAGCAGCAGAAGGACTTTCTTTAGGTGAAACAGCTAGTCTTCACTATTCAATGGAAGAAGAAATGACGTTAACACCAACTGATTACTTAATGCGTCGTACTAACCATATTCTTTTCCATCGCGATACATTAGATGCTGTTAAAGTTGGCGTAATTAACGAAATGGCAAGTTACTATAGCTGGACTAAAGAAGAAAAAGCAAAACAAACTGCAGATTTAGATGCAACAATTGCAGAATCAGATATGAATTACTTAAAATAACCATCAAAAATAGGGGTGAGTGTGATGACAACAAGTCTTATGACGCAACTTTTGGGTGAATTTTTAGGCACAATGATTTTAGTATTATTAGGTAATGGGGTTGTTGCTGGTGTTTCGTTACGTAAGTCAAAAGCTGAAGGTGCTGGTTGGATTGCAATCACATTAGGTTGGGGAATTGCCGTAACCTTGGGTGTCTATGCGTCAGCCTTTATGGGACCAGGACATTTGAATCCAGCTGTAACTTTGGCAATGGCAATTGTTGGTAAGATTGCTTGGTCTTCTGTATTACCATATATGGTTGTCCAGGTTGCTGGTGGTATCGTTGGTGCTTTTCTGGTATGGGTTCAATACATGCCACATTGGAAAGAGACGAAAGATTCTGATGCAATATTTGGATCATTCGCAACTGCTCCTGCAATAAAAAGTAATCTATATAACTTTTTAAGTGAATTAATTGGGACATTTGTCTTAATCTTTAGTTTGCTAGCATTCACAAAAGGTAACTTTACAGATGGTTTAACACCAGTCGTTGTTGGTATCTTAATTGTTGGTATTGGTCTTTCACTTGGTGGGACAACTGGTTATGCAATTAATCCGGCCCGTGATTTAGGTCCTCGTATTGCACATGCTATTTTACCAATTGCGAACAAAGGTGGATCAGATTGGTCATATAGTTGGGTACCAATTTTCGGACCATTTGCTGGCGCAGTGATTGCCGCAGGGTTATTCTTAGCTGTAGCATAGGTTAAATGTCTGAAATAATTTATTATTAAGTTAAACCTCTATTATTGAATTTTAATTCAATAATAGAGGTTTTTTATAGTAAATTTTAAAGGGTATTTTTATTGTATATTGATAAATTATGCGATATAATAATTTTTCAATCGTATTTATACGAATAGATTAAGCATAATAAAGGATGTGTAACAGTGACTGTATCTTACTTAAGACTGGCAACGCCAGAAGACTTACCAGCAATTACAGGAATTATTGAGGAAGCAAAAGCTTACCTTAAAGAACAGGGAATTGACCAATGGCAAGGTGCTTACCCGGCGGCGAACCATTTAGAACAAGATATTAAAGATCAATTGACTTATGTCTTAATGGTTGGAGATGAAATCGCAGGAACTGCTGCACTTTGGCTAGGAATAGATCCTATGTATCTTAACATTGAAGATGGCGAATGGATTAATGGCCCACAAGCACGTTATTCGGCTATTCATCGAGTTGCTGTTTCTTCAAAATTTAGAGGTCAACGTTTATCAGAAAAAATGATTTCAGGCTTATTAACAATTGCGAGATCATTGGGTTACAAAGATGTTCGCGTTGATACACATCCTGAAAATAAAGGGATGCAACATGTCATTACCTCAAATGGATTTGATTATAAAGGTATCATTCATATGGAAGATGGCGTTAACTCAGCACGATATGCTTACCAAATTATTTTAAAATAAAACGTTTAAGACAGCGAATGATATCGCTGTCTTTTTTTGTGAAAAAAGTAACAATTTGAATTTTGATAAGGTATACTAGTATCAATATGAAGGAGGGATTTTTTTGATTTCAACAGCAACGACTTTAGCGGGTTCAAATTTTGATAATTGTATGATGAATGCATCGGGTGTTTATTGTATGGATAGCGACGAATTACTTGCCGTCGAAAGTTCTAAGGCGGCAACTTTTGTAACGAAGAGTGGCACGCTTCAACCACGTAAGGGTAATCCAGAACCTCGTTATTTTGAAACAGAATTCGGTAGTATTAATTCAATGGGCTTACCAAATAATGGCGTTGATTACTATTTAGATTTTGTCTCTCAAAATCAGATAAACCATCCTGGTAAAACATACTTTTTATCAATTACGGGTTTTAATCTAGCGGAAGATCTCGAGTTACTTCAAAAAGTAACAGATTCAGATTTTGCAGGAATTGTTGAATTAAATTTATCTTGTCCTAATGTACCAGGAAAGCCCCAAACGGGTTATGACTTTGAAACAGTTGATGCGATATTAAAAGCTGTTTTTAATAGTTATCACAAACCGTTAGGAGTTAAATTACCACCGTACTTTGATATTATTCATTTTGATCAAATGGCTGCTATTTTAAATAAATATCCATTGTCTTATGTCAATAGTATCAATAGTATTGGGAATGGACTATATATTAATGATGATACAGAAACGGTCGTTATTAAACCCAAGCAAGGTTTTGGTGGTATTGGCGGCGAATATGTTAAGCCGACTGCTTTAGCTAATGTACATGCGTTCTATCAACGATTAAATAAGAATATTCAAGTAATCGGAACTGGTGGCATTCAAACTGGTAAAGATGTTTTTGAACATATTCTATGTGGAGCAAGTATGGTGCAAGTTGGAACAGCGTTGATGGTTGAAGGACCCGCTGTTTTTGAACGACTAACAACTGAGCTAGAAGAAATTATGGCAGAAAAAGGGTACCAAAGTATTGAAGATTTTAGAGGAAAATTGAATTATTTATAGGGATGAGATAGGGAAAATTATACCAACTTTATACGAAGGTATATGGGCAAACAGCTGAAATTAGTCATGGACTAATGGACTATAGACGTAACGATATTTAGCTTTAAATGGAATGAGATAATTTACCTAATTAAATGGTGAATTATCTCATTTTTAATTAATAGAATAGTGTTAGTAGTAGTTAATATTTATAGATAAAAAAATATTAGTAGTTATGTGTGCAAACGCTTGCACAATGCTTTATTCAGTGCTATTATTTAGACAAGATAAGTTGGGTGCAACATAAAAGGGGAGTTTAATATGACAGATTACATTACAAGCGATTTAGAAAAAGATATTACCGTTATTAATGCTTTTGATTTAGAAAAAGATGCAGAAAAGATTATTCCAAAGGGTGGATTTGGTTATATCTCTAGTGGAGCTGGAGATTTGTATACTTTAGAAGAAAATATAAAGGCATTTAATCATAAACTAATTAGACCTAGAGTGTTACAAGAAATTGATCATCCCGATACAAAAACAACTATTTTCGGAGATGAAATCACATCGCCTATTATTATGGCACCAGTTGCTGCACATGCATTAGCTCATGTTAAAGGTGAAATTGATAGCGCTAAGGGTGTTTCAGATTATGGTTCAATCTACACAGCAAGTTCATTTGCAACGAAATCATTTAAAGAAATATCAAGTCAAGCTAATGGTCAACCACAATGGTTCCAATTCTATATGAGTAAAGACGATGGTATTAATCGTAATATTATGGATGAAGCAAAAGCTAATGGGGTTAAAGCAATTGTTTTAACTGCTGATGCAACTGTTGGTGGTAATCGTGAAACAGATAAACGTAATGGATTCACTTTCCCACTAGCAATGCCAATTGTTCAAGCTTATCAAAGTGGTGTTGGTCAAACAATGGATGCTGTTTATGGTTCAGCAAAGCAACGCTTAAGTCCAAAAGATGTTGAATTCTTAGCAGAATATTCAGGTTTACCTGTCTTTGTTAAAGGAATCCAAGGTGGAGAAGATGCAAGTGTTGCAATTAATTCAGGTGCTGGTGGCGTCTGGGTTTCAAATCATGGTGGTCGTCAAATTGATGGCGGAATCGCTGCATTTGATGCACTTCAAGAAGTAGCAGAAACTGTTGATAAGCGTGTGCCTGTTGTCTTTGATAGTGGTGTAAGACGTGGAGCTCATGTTTATAAAGCCTTAGCAAGTGGTGCAGACTTAGTTGCAATCGGTCGCCCAGTTGTTTATGGCTTGGCACTTGGTGGTCATAAAGGTGTTCAAAATGTCTTTAATTACTTCCAACATGAATTAGAATTAACAATGCAATTAACTGGAACGCATAATATTGATGAAGTTAAACGTACTAAATTAATCGATAATCCTTACGGAAATTAAAAAAATATAAAAGTTAGTTAGCACTTAAAAACTGTTAGATTGGTTGTTAAAACCTTTTTAACAGTTTTTTTATTTTTGAAAATAGTCAAAACACGAACTTTAAATGTTAATAAATCTACAAAAGTGCGTATTTTGTATTGATTTTTTATTTAATTCGCGTAATATACTGTACATAATATAAAAAATCACAACATAGGGAGATTATATTGCATGAATAATACAGAGGGAAAATCAGGTATTTTTGATCGGTTATTTCATATTAATGAGTCAGGTTCAACGGTTAAACGTGAATCAATGGCTGGATTAACAACTTTCGTATCTATGGCTTATATATTATTCGTTAATCCTCAAGTTTTGGGCGCTGCGGGTATGGACAAAGGAGCTGTGTTTACAGCAACAGCAATATCTGCCGCGTTCGGTTGTTTCTTGATGGCATTCTTAGCTAATTATCCTATCGCAATTGCTCCAGGATTAGGTGACAATGCATTCTTTACTTATTCAGTTGTTATTGGAATGGGTATTCCATGGCAAACGGCAATGGCCGGTGTTGTGGTTGCCTCAATTATCTTTATGCTTATTACGTTCTTTAAAATTCGTGAAATTGTGATAGATGCAATTCCACATGACTTAAAATTAGCAATGGCCGCAGGTATTGGGTTGTTTATCGCTTTTGTTGGATTACAAGAAGGTGGACTTATCATTGGAAACCAATCAACATTGGTCGCGATTGGTTCACTAACGGTGCCAACTACATGGCTGACAATTTTTGGACTCGTTGTGATTGTTATCTTAATGGCTAAAAAAATTCCTGGCTCAATCTTTATTGGAATGGTTGCGACAACTATTTTAGGGTTAGTTATGGGACTTATCAAATTACCAACACATATTATTTCTTCTGTTCCAAGTTTGGCACCAACATTTGGAGTAGGGGTTGAAAATTTACATAAAATTAACTCACTTCAACTTTGGTCTGTTGTTTTAATATTCTTGATGGTAGCCTTTTTCGATACGGCGGGAACTTTAATCGGGTTAGCTACTCAAGCAGGATTTATGAAAAATAATAAAATGCCACGAGTTGGTCGCGCGTTATTATCTGATTCTGCTTCAATGTTAGCCGGATCTGTTCTGGGAACAACACCAACTGCTGCTTATGTTGAATCATCAGCTGGAATTGCAGTTGGGGGAAGAACTGGACTGACATCATTAGTTGTCGGGTTTATGTTCGTTCTAAGTTTATTCTTTTCACCACTTCTGACAGTTGTGACATCACAAGTGACGGCGCCCGTTTTAATCGTTGTTGGTATTTTAATGGCACAATCATTAAAGGGTATTGATTGGGGTCGATTTGAAGTAGCAGTACCAGCATTTTTAATGGTTGTCGGAATGCCTTTAACTTACAACATCTCGTATGGTATTGCCTTTGGTTTCGTATTATACCCAATTACAATGATGGCAGCAGGTCGTAGAAAAGAAATCGGGCCTGTAATGTATATCTTGTTCTTTGTATTCCTATTCTTACTTTACGTATTAAATATTCTTCAATAACATATAAAATTGATGGGTGGATAACTAAATGACACAGACGTTAGCACAGTTAAAAGACTATATTTCTGCAGGTGCAGCAAAAATTCCTGCAGATTTAGTAATCGAAAATGGCAAGTTAGTTAATGTTATGACAAGTGAGATTTATCAAGCAAATGTAGCTATCTATAAAGAGAAAATTGTTGCGATAGGTAATATTGAAGCTTATATCGGCAATGATACGGAACATATAGATGCAACTGGAAAGTATATAACGCCAGGATTAATTGACGGACATATTCACGTTGAATGTAGCAAAATGAGTATGACAAGTTTTGCTAATGCTGTTGTACCTTTTGGAACAACGAGTATTATTTCTGGTTTAGATGAAACAATATCAGTTGCCGGACTAGAAGGTGTTCAAGAAGTTTTTAAAGAGGTAGAAAAATTACCGCTTAATTTATTTTGGGGTGCACCATATAAGACACCATATACAATTCCAAAATCAACAATTGCTTTTAACATCGATTCAGATGTTCAAGAAACAATTCAAAAATGGACAGAATGTTACGGTATCTGGGAAACGGTTAGAGAAGCTGTTGAAACACAAGATGAAGATACGTTAAAAACGTTGGTTCACGCACAAAATAATCACCAACCCATTTTCGGTTGTGCACCAATGGCAACCGGATTGAAATTGAATGAGTATTTAGCAAGTGGTGTTCGCTTAGATCATGAAAGTTATAGTCATGAGGAGCTTGTTGAAAAAGCACGGAATGGGATGAATATTTTAATCAGGGAATCATCCGTTACACATTTCTTGGCAGAAAATATTCGAGCAGTTACTGAAGTTAATCCAGCAATTGCACGACATGTTAGTTTCTGTACAGATGATGTAACTGCATCTGATATTTTACAAAAAGGACATCTTGATAACCTTGTTAAATTAGCTATTCAAGCAGGTGTAGAACCAATTACAGCAATTCAAATGGCAACAATAAATAGTGCTGAAGCTTATCGAATTGATGATCAAGTTGGGTCTGTATCGCCAGGAAGACTTGCTGACATATTGATTGTTGATCAGCCAAGTTCATTTAATGTAGAAATGGTTATTAGTCGGGGCAAAGTTGTTGCCAAAAATAAAAAAATAAGTGAAATGTTGATTGCACCAATCAGAAGTAATTTATTTAAAGGCCAGTTGAAGCATGAGTTAACCTCTGAAAAAGATTTTGAATATAAAGTTAATGAAAAAGTAGGAATGGCAACTGTCCAAACAATTAATAGTCAGGGTGCTTTTGTTCGAAAAAGAAAAGATGTTGAATTAACGATAGAAAATAATATCGTACAACCTAGTCCAGAAAAAGATGTCGCTTTAGTTTCTGTATTAGAACGATTTGGTAAAAATGGAAATCAGGCACTTGGATTTACATCTGGATGGGGCTTGAAAAAAGGGGCAATGGCATCATCTTCTGCACCTGATGATAATAATATTGTCGTTATGGGTGTCAATGCAAATGATATGTCGATTGCTACAAATGAATTAATTAAAGCAGGCGGTGGTCAAATTGTTGTTATTGATGGAAAAATTATTTCATTTTTAGCATTACCTGTGGGTGGTATCATGAGCGACTTATTACCAAGTGAAATTGAAACTGGCGAAATTGCGCTAAGAAAAGGGTCAAATTTAATGGGTAGTGATTTACCTGATCCAATATTTTATATGTCATTTTTACCAATTACGGCAATTCCAGATTTGGCAATTACTGATTTAGGCATGGTAGATTGTGTCGCTTTAGAAATAGTTGATCCAATTATTAAGATATCATCTCTTAAAGGATAAGGAGTTATGATGGAAAAAGAAAATTTAAAGAAGTTAATTGATGTTGCTGCTGGCCGAATTCCTGCTGATTTAGTCTTAACTAATGGCAAAATTATTGATGTTTATAATGCACAGGTAATGACTGGGGATGTCGCAATTGTTGATGGCCTTATTGCTGGAATCGGTGGCCAATATGATGGGGATAAGACGGTTGATGTTCATGGTCAATATATTTCACCAGGATTTATTGATCCACATATTCATATAGAATCTGCCTACGTTGGACCAGAAGAGTTTGGCCGTTTAATAACGCCGCATGGGACAACAACGGTCATGGCAGATCCACATGAAATTGTGAATGTAGCGGGCCTAGTTGGACTCGACTATATGATTAATGCAGCTAAAGAAACAGCCCTTAATATCCAATACATGCTGCCTTCATGCGTTCCAGCAACAAAAATGGAAAATTCTGGAGCGGTTATTTCGGCCAAAGACATGATTAAACCACTCACGAATAATGAGACAAGTGGCTTAGCTGAATTTATGGATTTCCCTGGTGTGATTAATGCTGAGAGTGATATTTTAGATAAATTACTGGTCGCAAAAAATTTAAATAAACGAATTGATGGGCATAGTCCTCAAGTTTATGACAAAGATTTAAATGCCTATATTGCCGCAGGAATTCAAAATGATCATGAATGCTCAACCCTTGAAGAAATGCAAAATCGATTAAGCCGTGGTATGTACGTCTTCCTACGTGAAGGATCTGTCACGCATAATTTAAGAACACTATTAAAAGGTGTCACAACCACTAATTCTAGAAGGGCCATTCTATGTGGAGATGATGTCCAAGCGAAAACAATTATTGAAAAGGGTCATTTAGATAATAGTTTGAAAATTTGTATCGAAGAAGGTATAGATCCTTTAGTTGCCATTCAAATGGCGACACTTAATACCGCTGAGTGTTGTGAGCTTAAAGATAGAGGTGCTATTGCACCTGGACTTAGAGCAGACTTAACAATTATTAGTGATTTAACGGATATGCTAATTTCAAGTGTCTATATTGCTGGTGAAAAAGTTGCTGAAGAGGGAAAATATTTACTAGAAACTAAAAGCTATACAATTGATAGTGTCCAATCGTCAGTCCATTTAGCTAACTTTAGTCAAGAAAAATTAGTTCTGCCTCTAACAAGTAATAGAGTTCATGCAATTGAAGTAATTCCTAACGAAGCAATTACAATAGATAGAGAAATTAATGTTAGTCGTGATGAACTAGGTAATTTTATCTACGATTCAAGTATTCCAGTTTCTAAAATTTCAGTTATTGAACGGCACCATGAAACGGGAAATATTTTCACGGGTGTCTTGAAAGATTACGGTATTAAACATGGGGCAATTGCTATTTCTATTGCACATGATTCACATAATTTAATTACAACAGGAACTAATGATCAAGATATGGCGTTGGCAATTGAGACTTTGAAAGATATTCAAGGTGGGATGGTCCTGACAAAAGATAACAAAGTTTTAATATCAATTCCATTGCCAATTGGCGGATTGATGAGTGACCAATCTGGAGAATGGATATCAGAACAGCTTGAACTATTTAATAAAGTTGCTTATAGAGAGCTCGGCATTAATGATACGGTGGATCCTGTGATGACATTAAGCTTTATGTCGTTAGCGGTGATACCGGAATTGAAAATAACTGATATGGGTTTAATTAATATCAATGAATTTAAATTTGAAGATGTTAGTGTGTAAGTCTGTTAAATCAATGATGAACGGTTGCCTTTATATTAAAATTATTGATAATTAGTTTTATTTAAAAAATGAAAGTTTTATCTGATGATTAAATGTGCTAAAATGTACCTGTATTAAAAAATGCAATACAGACGTATTGTAATTTATCTAGGAGGACTTCAAATGTCATTAGTAAATGGTACAAGTATGTTTAACGCTGCTCGTGAAGGTCATTACGCTGTTGGTGCTTTTAACACAAACAACTTAGAATGGACTCGCGGTATTCTTGCTGCAGCCCAAGAAAAAGGTGTTCCAGTTTTAATCCAAACATCAATGGGTGCTGCAAAATATATGGGTGGATATGAATTAGCTTTACACCTTGTTCAAGACACTATTAAATCAATGGGTATCACTGTTCCCGTTGTTATGCATTTAGATCATGGTGATTTTGAAGCTGCTAAAGAATGTATCGAAGTTGGTTACAACTCAGTTATGTTTGATGGTCATGATTTACCATTTGCAGAAAACTTAGAAAAAACAAAAGAAATCGTTGCTTTAGCACATGCTAAAGGTATCTCAGTTGAAGCAGAAGTTGGTTCAATTGGTGGAGAAGAAGATGGAATTGTCGGAGCTGGTGAATTAGCTGACGTTAACGAAGCTAAAGAACTTGCTGCAACAGGAATCGACTACTTAGCTTGTGGAATTGGTAATATTCATGGCCAATACCCAGCTAACTGGACTGGTTTAAACTTCGATCGCTTAGCTGAATTAGCTGCTGTAATCGAACAACCACTTGTATTACATGGTGGTTCAGGTATTCCTAAAGACCAAATCCAAAAAGCTATTAAAATGGGTGTTTCAAAAATCAACGTTAATACTGAATGTCAATTAGTATTCGCTGCTGCTACTCGTAAATATATTGAAGAAGGTAAAGACCAACAAGGTAAAGGTTATGACCCTCGTAAATTATTTGCACCAGGTACAAAAGCAATCACTGATCTTGTTGAAGATCGTATTGAATGGTTCGGTACAAGCGCAGCTAAATAATTTATTATTTAGTTCTTTCAAAAAGAGTTTTCAAAATCGTTATGATTTTGGAAACTCTTTTTTTGTGTCTTGAGAATTGAATGGTCATGGAATTATTAATAAAAGCTAGTTTAATTGGTTATTTGTAAACGTTTGCAATATAATGGAGAAGTACCTAAAACAGACAGAAAAGGGGATACTATGAAAAAAATAATTAATGATCCAAAAAATATTGTAAGTGAAATGGTTAATGGGTTAGTTAAGGCTTATCCACAATACCTACGTAAAATTGATAGTACGGAAGCTATGGTTAGAAGTGATGTGGCATCGATGGAAGATAAAGTTGGACTCATTAGTGGTGGTGGAAGTGGACATGAACCTGCCCATGCTGGTTTTGTAGGTCCCGGTATGTTGTCAGGTGCAGTTGCTGGACAAGTTTTTACTTCACCCACGCCAGACCAAATTTATGAAGCAATCAAAGCTGCTAATCACGGTAAAGGTGTTTTCTGTATTGTGAAAAATTACTCCGGCGATGTCATGAATTTTGATATGGCCAAAGAATTTGCTGAAATAGATGAAATTAAAGTGAAATCAATTGTTGTAGATGATGATATTGCAGTTGAAGATAGTCTATATACACAAGGAAAACGTGGTGTTGCGGGAACAGTGTTCATGCATAAAATATTGGGTGCTGCTGCAGATCAAGGAGCTACATTAGATGAAATAGATGAACTTGCTAAAAAAGTGATGCCAAATATTAAAACAATTGCGATTGCATTGAGTGGTGCGACCGTCCCAGAAGTTGGTAAACCAGGATTTGAACTTGCAGATGATGAAGTTGAATATGGCGTAGGAATTCATGGTGAACCCGGATATCGTCGTGAAAAATTAAAACCTTCTAAGGAATTGGTTGAAGAGTTACTAAGTAAACTAAAAGTTGCATTTGATATGAAATCTGATGATAAATATGCCGTTTTAGTTAACGGATTAGGAGCAACACCGTTAATGGAACAATATATTTTTATGAACGATACGCTTGATCAATTAAATAATAAAAAAGTCGATGTCGCATTTACAAAGGTCGGTAATTATATGACATCATTAGATATGGCTGGAATTTCTTTGACATTATTTAAAATTGAAGATGATAAATGGCTTTCTTATTTAAATTATACGGTAGATACAATCGCTTGGTAAGAGGAGATAATAAAATGCTAACAATTGAAAATACAACAGAATGGTTCCAGATTTTTTCAGAGAAAATAAGTGAAAATAAAGCTTATTTGAGTGAGCTAGATACACCAATTGGTGATGGAGACCACGGAAATAATATGGCTCGTGGTGCCGAAACAATTCAAGATTTATTAAAAAATCAAAAATTTGAATCCTTATCAGACTTATTTAAAAGTGTCGCAATGGCCTTTATTAAATCTGTTGGTGGTGCTTCTGGGCCACTTTATGGAACGGCTTTTATTGAAATGTCTAAATTAAGTAAAGAAACAAATGATCCAGCTAAATTAATAGCTGCGGGACTAGATGGTATTAAAAGACGCGGTGATTCAGATGTTGGAGCTAAAACCATGATTGATGTTTGGAATCCAGTTTTAGGGGATATTAAAATGAAGCAAATAACAGTTGAAAAAATACAAGCAGATGTTGAAGCAACCAAAGAGCTTGTTGCAACAAAGGGACGTGCATCATATCTCGGAGAACGTTCTGTCGGTCATGTTGATCCAGGAGCTATGTCGAGTGGCTATTTATTTGAGGCATTACTGGAAACGGGGGTGCTAGTATGACATATGGGGTTGTAATTGTATCGCATGTTCCTGAAATTGCAGAAGGTATCAAGCGACTATTAGATCAAGTTGCAGCAAGTGTCTCAATCACAACAGCTGGTGGGACTGATGATAACGGAGTTGGTACATCATTTGATAAAATCCAAGCAGCTTTTGACGAAAATAGTGCCGATGAGTTGTTAGCTTTTTATGATTTAGGAAGTGCTAAGATGAATTTAAATATGGTCATGGAATTCACAGATAAAAAAGTTCATCTGTACGATACAGCTTTAATCGAAAGTGCTTATACTGCTGCATCTCTTTTAGAGGCTGATGTTAAATTAGCTGATATTGAGGTTCAACTTGAAGCGTTAAAAATTAAATAGCGTAAAAAAATAACGTTAATCTTAATGATTAACGTTATTTTAGTTAGTCTATAAAGCTAAAGTAATTGCGATAAAGGCCAGTAATGCAGGTAATCCTTGTACTAAAATTATTTTTTTTGCAGATGTTAAACTACCAAAAACAGCAGCAATAAAAACAAATCCTGTAAAAAGCAACAACATTGATTTAAGCGCAGCACCAGTTAGAATGAAAAGTACAATCATTAGACCGATACTAATAAAACCATTGTATAGCCCTTGATTAGCCATTAATACTTTTGATTCTTTCTGATTTAAAAATTCTGGTCTTAATTCAAAGGCTTTTTGAGCGATTGAACTAGTTGAGAAAAATAGTTCAAGAATCATAATAAATAAGTGTTCAAGTGCAACAATCCAAGATAATATAAGTGCAATTAACATAGAAATCTCCCCTTAATCGTTATGGATATAGTATAACGTAATGTAATTGGTAGCACAATCAATCGATTTAATCGCTTACAATGAGAATGCTTTAATATTCAAAAAAAAGACTTATGACAGTGAGTTATTTTGTGTAACATTATATTTTATTAAAGTTATTAAGGAGAATGATATATGCCAACAAATGCAAAAGAAGGAATTATTTTTACAACATTAATGTGCTCGATGATGGTTTTCGTTATGAGTGCATACAATTTATTATTAGTCGGAAAACTAGGTCTTGTGACGTTATTACTTGGATTCATTCCTGGTTTTATTGTTGCTTTTATCTTAGATGTTTTAGTTGTCGGTAAAATTGCGATGGCAATTGCTGATAAGTTACCTCTTAATCATGATAAAATGTGGCAAATGATTCTCGCAATCTCAGGAATGATGATTTGTGGAATGGTCGCTTTTATGTCACTTTATGGGTTACTTATTGAAGGTGGTATGCCTGCTCATTTCTGGTCTGCTTATCTTTCTACTGTTGGACACAATATTATTGTTGCGGTACCGTTACAACTAATTATTGTTGGACCAATTTCAAGAAAAATTTTAAGCATGATTCATGCAAAAGATGAAGCTAAAAGAGTCACACAATAATCGTTTATATTTATAGAAGATTCACCAGTAAAATGGTGAATCTTCTTTTAGTAAAGGCTTGTATTGGAATGACATCGCCTAAAGGGGTTATAATGTAGTTGTTCATTTGAAATAACTTTGACTATAACTTCAAAATACAAAGGAGATTATATTTATGAAAGATTTTCAATTTAAAAATACAACTGATATTCGATTTGGTTCAGATCGTATCGAAACAGAATTACATGATGCGGTTGCACAATTTGGTCCCAATGTATTATTAACATATGGTGGTGGATCAATTAAACGTTCAGGTTTATATGACAAAGTAAAGAAAATTTTGAGTGATTTAAATGTTGTTGAATTAGCAGGAATCGAACCAAACCCTAAAGTGGGTTCAGTTCGTGAAGGTCAAAAGTTAGCTAAAGAAAATAAAATTGATGTTATTTTAGCTGTCGGTGGTGGTTCTGTTGTTGATGCTTCAAAAATGATTGCTTCAGCAGCATTTTATGAAGGAGATCCTTGGGATTTATCATTAGACCCCTCAAAACGTTTCAAAATTGATCAATTACCTTTTGTCGATATTTTAACGTTAGCAGCTACTGGTACTGAAATGAATGCTGGATCAGTTATCTCAAATCCAGAAACAAATGAAAAAATAGGTAGTTTTGGTCCCAAAACACCAGCTGTTTCATTCTTGGATCCAGCATTAACAATGAGTGTTTCAAAATGGCAGACTGCTGCTGGTTCAATTGATATTTTCTCTCATTTGACAGAGCAATACTTTGATAAAGAAAAAAATAATGATGTTTCTGACGGTATGATTGAAGGTATCATGCGAACAGTTATTAAATGGGCACCAATTGCAGTTGCGGAACCTGATAACTATGATGCTCGTGCTAATTTAATGTGGTCATCAACAATGGCATTAAATGGTATTATGCGATTAGGTTATCAAGATGGCTGGACATCCCATTCTATTGAACATGAGTTATCAGCGTACTACGATATTACTCATGGTGTTGGGCTAGGTATTATAACACCTCGTTGGATGAAATTCGTTTTATCTGCGGATACGGTTTCTAAGTTTGCTAAATTTGGTCGCAATGTTTGGCATATTCAAGATGATGATGACCAAGTCGTTGCTGATAAAGCTATTCAATCAGTTTATGACTGGGTTAAATCGTTAGGTGTACCAACAACGTTACCCGGTGTTGACATCAATGAAGAAACAAACTTTAAAGTAATGGCTGAATCAGCTGTTAGAGTTGGAAAATTAGATAGTGCTGTTTATGTTGATATGTCAGTAAATGATGTTATTGATTTATACAAAGCTTCAATGACAACTGAAAGTTTCGAATAAAGTAGTAAAAGCATCTCTGTTTAGAGATGCTTTTTTTGTGCCATAAATCGAAAATTTGTTTTATGATATAAAATTCGGTATGCTAAATAGTAAGGGGTTACAAATTTAGAACAGAAAGAGGGCCTTTATGATAAATAGGATGAAACCACAAGTTATTCAATTTTTATTAATGTTAATTGGGTTAGAAATGATTGCAATAAGTATTAATTTTTTCTACGCACCACAAGAAGTTGCGGTTGGTGGTGCAACTGGTATTGCAATCCTTTTAGAAACAGCTTTTAATTGGAACGTTTCGATTGTATTATTGAGCATTAACATGGCGCTATTGATCTTGGCTTATTTTATGTTAGAGCGTTCAACGACTAAAAAAATTATGATTGGTAGTTTTGTATTACCGTTATTTTTAGCGATTACGCCTCAAATAAATATTGTCGAGGATAGATTATTAGCTGTTATTGTCGGTGGCGCAGTTTTTGCGGTGGGAATATCAATTCTCTATCGAATTGATGCATCCAGTGGTGGAACAACGGTTCCACCACTAATAATCAAAAAATATTTCAATATTAAACCTGCAACCAGTCTATTAATAATTGATGGTATTGTGTGTTTTTTCAATATATTTGTCTCGGGTTCTGAAGCATTTATTTTAGCGATTTTTTCTTTAATAATCACGTATTTAATTATGAATTATATTGAAACGGGATTGGACCGTAAAAAAGTTTTATATGTGATGAGTACAGAAGAGGGATTAAAAAAATTAAAAGAAGATATTAATACAACTATAGATAGAGGTCTAACAATCTTTGATGCTAAAGGTGGTTATTCAGGTGAAAGCAAAGAAATGTTGATGATTATTGTTGAAAATCAAAATTATCAACAAATGTTAAATAAGGTGCATACGATTGATCCAAATGCATTTATCATCGTATATAATATCGCAGAAGTTCATGGCGCAAATTTGTCTGGGATTGAATAGGAGATTTTGACATGTACTTAATGAATTGGTTTAATGGCACGGATTATTTTTGGCTAGGGATGACTGATAAAGGATTGAGTTTTGTTGGGTCGCCTAATGGGTTAAGAAGTGAAATTGAAATATTTTATCCAAGAACTAAATTCGAAGAGAATGACAAGATTTTTAAAAGTATAATTGAAGAACTACAAGCCTATTTTGACCATGAAATTCAAAAATTTACGATCCCCGTTGATTTTAATTTGAGTGGGACGATGCTGCAAAAAGAAATTTGGGGACAACTTCAACTTATTCCATACGGTGAAACGAGAACGTATTCTGAGTTAGCTTTAGAAGTTGATTATCCTAAAGCAATTCGCGCTGTTGCTAGTGCAGTTGGTCGTAATCCTATATTAATTGTAATACCTTGTCATCGTATTTTAAGAAAAGATGGCAGCTTAGGGGGTTATCGCGGTGGGATTAATATGAAAAAGCAACTACTAGAAATAGAACGCAAATAAAAAACCGACATTACAAGGGGAGGCAATGTCGGAAAAGGGTAAGGGTGATTAACTTCGGGGAAAGTTGATCATCTTATTTAATTTATTCGGGGAAATAAATTAAAATTAAAAGTTATTAATTAAGGTATGAAGTTATTCTAACAAGTAAATGTGAAGAAAATATGACGTTAAAAAGAAAAACTATAAATGTAAAAAAAACACCACTACTTTTAAAAGTAGTGGTGAGAAAATACTAATCTATTCGAGACTCTGGGGGGAGTAGGTTAGATCTAGATGAAAAATTAAACTAAAATATAATCGTATTTTTTTATAGTAGAATTAAGTTACACACAAAGTATCTTGTGTGTATATTTATAGTATACGGCTTTATTTATTAAAACATAGGCATGTGACAGTTTTGTTAGTTTACAATTAACATTGTAAGGTGATATGAAATTTGATTTGGAGGAAGGTATTTTGAATTTTATAGAGAAAGTGAAAATGACCAAAACGGTTTTAGTTGAGTGGAATACGCCAAGCACGCTTAATCTGGATAATTTTTTTAAAGGTGCTAGCGCACTAATGAAATTAGATATTGACGCATTATCAATTACGGATAATCCTTTAGGGATGCCCCGCGTTTCAAATATATTATTGGGATATAAACTTAGTGAAAAACAGATTCCAGTAATCCTACATTTAACAACACGGGATTACAACTTAGTCGGATTAGAATCTAAATTAATGGGATTAAGTGCTGTTGGTTTAAATAATTTAATGATTATTAAAGGGAATCCTACAAAAATACAAGGTGCCACAAATGTCTATGATTTAACATCGCAACAATTAATTACAACAATTAAAAAAATGAATCAAGGAATATCGCCATCTAATCGTGAATTAAATAGTAAATCACAATTTAAAGTTGGTGGGGCATTTAATATTAATGCGATAAATTTAGATTTTGAATTTGAAGATATTAATCGAAAAATTCATTCAGGAGTAGATTATATTATCACGCAACCGGTATTTGATATGACAAATGTTCAGCGATTAAAAGATTGGATCACCATTAATGAAGTGGCTATACCTATTTTTATCAGTGTAATGCCGATACTTTCATTTGAGCGTGCTCAATTTATTCAAGATAACGTTCAGGGTATTGAACTACCAAATAAGTTTATGGCAGAATTGAAACAAGCGGCGTTGCAAAATGATGAACGTAAGGTCGGTATTGCAGCTTCGCAAAATTTAATTGAATCGTTATCAAACCTTTTTAATGGTGTTCATATAGTGACGCCAGGTTCAGACTATCAAGCAATCATTGAAATTATGCAAGGCCAATAAAAAAAATCCACTACCTGGGAGAGGTAATGGATTAAAAGGAGTAGGGATAATTAATATTCGGGAAGAAATTAATTATCATTTTAATTTGTTTGGGAGAACAAATTAAAGTTAAAAGTTATTTAATTAAGGTATGTTTATATAATAACAAGTAATTATGAAGAAAGTGTGACGAAATTATGTTAAATAAAAGAGAATAAAGAAGTTAGGTATATTTAGCGTATAAGCATTGATAAAGTTAGGTTTTGAAAGAGTAAATACTTATTTTTAGGCAAAAAAAAACGACATCGTAACATAAGTTACAGTGTCGAAAAGGGTAAAACAGTCAAAATCAATTGGGGGATTGATTTTGGTATTCAGTCCTTGGGGGAGGTACTGAATAAGTTTTATTGATTAGGTTACTCATTTAATATAACAAGTATATACCGAAAATGCAAGGGGTAAATTAAATAAAATTAAAAATAAAATTATTAATACCAATTTATCACTTTTCGCGGTAACATATTAATAGAATTAAATTAAATTGGCCTTTTTAATCGTATTGGGTAAGTGGTCAAGTGAAGCTGGGGATTTTTTTATGTATATGGAAGATTTTTTAGATGGGCAGGAAAGAACTTTTAACCAAATACTAGAACTATTACAAACACATGGTGGTTATTTAAGTAAGAAAAAATTAATGGAATTACTCCAAATATCTGGTAATTCTTTACGAATGTACCTAAAAAATATTGAAATAACGCTTGAGGAAGCTACCGCTTCAGGTCATGTTCATTTTGAAGTGAGCGCTAATAACGTTGAATTTGAAGTAGATGGTACGACAAATTTATCGAATATTAGTACTGATTTTTTAAGAGAATCGTATAAATACAAAATAATAATGTATTTGTATGCGAATGAAACATTGAATTTAATTGATCTTGAGAACGAATTACATATCAGTGGGTCGTCAATAACAAGGTGAATTAAAGAATTAAATGAAACGTTAGCAGGATTTGATCTAAAAATTAAAAATCGACGATTAGTTGGGACTAAAATTCAACTGAATTATTTTTATTACCTTTTTTTCATTAGGGTGGTTCCATTCACTGATCGCGAAGAACTCTTATCTAGAAATGAGACGATTAACGATTACGTTAATGTTTTAGATGAACAATATGACTTAGGATGGAAAGACGACGAGAAACTTAGAGTTTTTCTATGGCTTAAAATTTATATTCGAATTAATTCATATAAAGAGCAACATGTTCAGACATTAACGCCTATTTCTCGTGAATTAATCAAAAATAATCTCGCATACAGTAAAGTTAAATTAAGTCTTTTTAGATTTTTAAAAAAATATTCACTTTCCTTTTCTGAAGAAGATGCTGTTGGGTTCTATTACTTTTTAATTGGATTTGATTTAATTAAAAACGATTCTGAATTATATGTTCAAATTAAAGATGACGATATTGATAAAAAAACACCCATCAATAGTGCAATTAGTCTTTTTTGGAGTGATATTGAGAAATATACTTACTTCAAACGGGATTCAAAAATTTCTTATAATTTATTTAATTCATACAGCAAATTAGCCATATTTAAAGGTGAAAGTTTTAGTTATAATCGAACAATTATGGAATTTAATCGTAAATCATTAGAACGAGAAGACTTTTCGCAGATCATTCAAAAATTATTGACGGCGTATCAATCTGTTACACAGTTCGATGGCTTAAATTCGCCAGATGATTTATATTATCTACAAAATCAGTATTTATATATCTTGAATATTTTAAACTTCGAGTTTGATGACGTTTTAAAAATTGGCTTATTAATTAATCGTGATCCAATTATGGAAAAACTAACCGTAATCATTATGGAACGTGTTTTAAGCAGCGTTTTAAACGCTCAAGTAGAAATTTATCAAGAAGGTAAAGAATATGATTTAATTGTGACAAATAGGATGGGTGTTAACCAAGATCAATTTAATTCACCATTATATGTGATGTCAGAAATTGGTGTTAGTTCAGATCAAGTTATTACTGATGTCGTAAATGAAATTTTAGAAATTGATAAGGTTAGAAAAATTAACACGCAAAGCTTGGAGGAAAAATAATGAAGTATGTCATTATCGGCGGAACGCACGCAGGGATAGCTGCCGCTAGAACAATTTCAAAATCAGATCCAAATGCCGAAGTAATTATTATGGAAATGAAAGATAGCGTTAGCTATATCTCATCTGGAATTAATTTGTTATTTGATGGGGTTATTGATAACTTAGAAGAAGCGAGTTATGCGACACCTGCTGCGTTAGAGTCTGAAGGTATTAAATTGATGCTTGGTACTGAAGTGTTGCACGTTAGTACGGAGGATAAACGTTTATACTTTGTTAATGCAGATAAACAATACAGTTACAGCAACTATGACAAATTAATTTTAGCTAATGGGTCTAAGGTTGTTAAACCACATATTAAAGGGATAGATAATGAAAATGTTGTTTTTTATAAAAATTTAGAAGAATCAAAAAAGGCTATGGAACAGTTGTGCCCAACTAATAGGCGTATTTTAATTGTTGGTGCAGGATTAGTGGGGCTTGCATTAGCTAGCTCAATTTATGAGGGACGTAAAGGCGAAAAAGTTGATGTTACAGTAGTTGAAGCTATGGGAGGTGTTTTGACACGGTACGTAGATCAAGAAATTGGTAATCGGATAATTGATGATTTAAGAGAAAAAGGGATAAAGATTGTATTAAAAAATGATGTTCATGCTATTAATGTGGATGAGAATAACAAAATAGTTAGCGTTTCGACAACTGACCAAGAAATCGCCTGTGATTTAGTCGTTTTTTCGGTTGGATTAAAACCTAACAATGATTTTTTGAGAGACGCTGTTGAACTTAATCAAAATAATACCATTAAAATCAATGATTACATGCAGACAAGTGATAAAGACATCTATGCAGCAGGTGATAATGCCGGATTTAAACAAACTGTCAGCCAACGTCGAGAGTATCAACCTCTTGTTAATAACGCTATTAAAGGTGCAATTGTGGCGGCGTATAACTGTACGGGTCTATTTAGTCCTGTTAAAGTTGAAACGACGCAAGGAACAGCGGGGATGAACTTATTCGGTCATTATTTAGCAACGACAGGTGTCACTGAAGAAAACGCACCATATATCGGATTGGATGTTCTATCCAATACAATTGAAAATAAGATTCAATATGATTACGTTAAAAATGGTTCCAAAATACTTATAAAAGTTGTGTACAGGAAAGATACTGAAGTCATTGTTGGTGCACAAATTTATTCGAAACATGATATTTTAGATATGATTAATATCATGTCAGTAGCTATTAATATGCAAATGACGATGGCTAAATTATCATCAATGGATTTTTATTTTAATCCTGAATACAATAAAGCGTTAAATACTTTAAATGAAGTTGCCCTTACGAGAAGGACAAAAGACCGTCATATCAGTAAATAAGCTGTAAATGTCAAAATTTGCGAGTTAACCCTCAAATATTAATATTTTTTATGGGGAATTACATGGCATAATAAGTCTTGTAAATAAATGATTCAAAGAGTTTATTGATTAGGACACAGAATATCGAAGAGAAAATTTAGTGTGGGGACGCTTGTTTTCTAAAAAGTTGGTTGCTTAATATAATTAAGCAACTTTTTTTTTGTCTAAAAAATAAAATTGGTATAGATGTTTAATTTATTTTCTAAAGCCTTGTATACACGTTTTTCACTTGATTTGTATTTGATTTGAATTTTTTTGGTCTAACCTGTATGATAGTTTTTATAAGAAAAAAAGGGGATAAAAAATGAAAAGTTATTTACAGAGAATGGGACGTTCGTTAATGTTGCCTATCGCAGTACTACCGGCAGCAGCATTACTGGTTGGAATTGGAACTTGGTTGCCACAAGATTGGTTTGCGGCGGCATTTATGCAGGCCGGCGGAAACGCAATTCTAGGTAATCTAGCATTATTATTTGCTGCTGGTTTAGCTTTAGGAATGTCGACTAACAAGGATGGCGCAGCTGCGTTAGCTGGTGTTGTTGCATTTGAAATTCCAGTTAAAATGTTGGAACCGACTTCGGTTGCGGCTTTATTAGGAGTAAAAGTAACAGATGTTGATCCTGCATTTAGTTCTATCAGTAGTAATGTGTTTATTGGGATTATTGCCGGATTAATTGCGGCAGCAATGTATAATCGTTTCCATAGTGTGAAGTTACCAATGGCTATTTCATTCTTTAGTGGGAAACGATTAGTACCCATTATGTCAGCATTGGTAATGATTTTTGTTACCTTAGCTTTATTATTTGCATGGCCAGTTGTTTATGCTTGGTTAGTTGCATTTGGTAAGTTTATGGTTGGACTTGGATGGGTTGGAGCTGGTTTATACGGATTCTTCAACCGGCTTTTAATTCCAACCGGATTACATCAAGCGTTGAATTCAGTATTTTGGTTCGACGTTGCTAAAATTAATGATATCGGGAACTTTTGGAGTAATACAGGAATTAAAGGAACTACAGGTATGTACATGGCAGGATTTTTCCCAATCATGATGTTTGGGCTACCAGCTGGTGCGTATGCCATTTATCGAAATGCTTTACCTGAACGTAAAAAAGAAGTTGGCTCATTGATGCTAGCTGGTGCATTTGCATCATTTTTCACAGGCGTGAGTGAACCTTTAGAATTTTCATTTATGTTCGTTGCATGGCCTTTATACGTCATTCATGCGGCATTAACCGGGTTATCTTTAGCTTTTGCCGCATTTATGCACTGGACAGCTGGATTTACATTTAGTGCGGGCTTAGTTGATTACGTCTTGAGTATACGTGTACCAATGGCTAATATGCCACTAATGCTGTTGGTACAAGGTGTTGTGATGGCAATTATTTATTACACACTATTCAATTTTGCCATTAAGAAATTTAACTTAATGACACCAGGTCGCGAACCAATTACTGAAGATATTCAACTATCGCCTGAATTAGGGGATGACAAATATGCACGACAAGCTCAAATTGTTTACGCTGCTATTGGTGGTAAAGATAATTTAACAGTCGTTGATAATTGTACAACCCGTCTTCGTCTACAAGTTAAAGATACAAGCCATATTAATGAAGATGCACTTAAAGCATCAGGTGCTGCTGGGTTTAAAGTTATCGATAAAACAAATATTCAAGTCGTTATTGGAACTGAAGTTCAATTTGTTGCTGACGAGCTTGGTAAGTTATATGAGTCAAAGGCTGATTCTATTTCATTAAGTAATGAAAAGTTACAGGCTGAGACGGATAAATCAAGCGCTACAGCTAATCATAATGATTCAACGGTTATTGGTAGTGAAACGTTTTATACGGTTGCAGAGGGCGAATTAATGTCTATTTCGGATGTTAAAGATGCTACCTTTGCTGAAAAAATGTTGGGTGATGGTTATGCAGTCGAACCAGCTAATGGCGAAATTTATACACCGGTTGCTGGTAAAGTAGCAAGTATCTTTCCAACGAAACATGCAATTAGTATCACGACTGAAACGGGATTAGAAGTCCTATTACACATGGGAATTGATACCGTTCAATTAGAAGGTAAACCTTTTGAAGTGACTATTTCTGAAGGCGAAACTCTTAAACCAGGTGACTTAGTTGCGCGAGTTGATTTAAACGCAATTAAAGCTGCTGGTAAGGAAACAACGATGATGGTCGTTTTAACGAATATGGATAAAGTGTCTAATATAACGTTTGATCATTTGAATGAGACAGTTAAAGCCAATGAAGTTTCGGCAATTGTTCAAACTAAATAAGAATAAATGAAGCAGGCCAAAACTTTTGGTCTGCTTTTTTGGTATAGGTAGCTGGTTTATAAAAAAGCTTATATATAATAATATGACTCATTTAATAAGTTGTAATTGGTATTGGCAAACCGGCATGGTATAGTGACTGTAAGCGCATCATAAAATGAAGGAGGCCATTTAAATGAATCCCTATTATTTAACGTTATTGGAAAAAAGATTTCCGACTAAACAAAGTATTGTCACTGAAATTATTAATTTAGAGGCCATTCTTAATCTACCCAAAGGAACGGAGCATTTTGTTAGTGATGTTCACGGTGAATATAACGCATTTCAACATGTTTTAAGAAATGGTTCAGGAAATGTTAAACAAAAAATTCAAGAAATTTTTGAAGGCCGTTTGACTGAAGAGAGTATACAGGACTTTGCAATCTTAATTTATTATCCAGAAGAAAAACTAATTGCTAAAAAACAACAATTCACTTCACAACCTGAATTGGAGCAGTGGTATTTAGATACCATTGCCAGAATGATAGAGTTGTTACAAAAGACAGCAACAAAATATTCCCGTTCGAAGGTACGAAAGGCACTATCACCTGATTTTATGTATATAACAGAGGAATTATTATATAGTAATTCCAATGAACTTGATCAAAAAGATTATTATAATCGTATAATAGAAAATTTAATTAAATTAAATCAAGCAGAAGCATTTTTAACGGCTACAGCGTATACGATTCAAAGGTTAATCGTTGACCATTTACACGTAATTGGGGATATTTTTGATCGTGGTCCTGCGCCAGATAAAATTATGAAGACACTTCTTGATTATCATTCAGTTGACATTCAATGGGGAAATCATGATATTTTATGGTTAGGTGGTGCTGCTGGCTCGCCTTTATGTATCGCTAATTTATTGCGAATTTGTGCTAGATATAATAATTTAGCTATTGTTGAAGATGCATATGGGATTAATTTACGCCATTTAGCAACATTTGCCGATAAAACGTATCAAGATAATCCAGCATTTTCACCGAAAGTTAATTCAGCACAAGAAAAAATCAAAGAAGACGAACGACTTTTAATGACCAAAATACACCAGGCAATCGCTATTATTCAATTTAAATTAGAAGGACAGATTATTAAAAGACGTCCTGATTTTGATATGGCAAATCGTGCGATTTTAGAAAAGATTTGGAACAAAGGGTCAAAAATAGAAATCGATGGGAAACATTATTCACTACAAGATACTTGTTTTCAAACAGTTGATTGGGCAGATCCGTATAAATTAACAGATGATGAGTCAGAAATAATGGATAAATTAGTAGAATCATTTATCCATGCGACTAAATTACGAGAACATCTAGATTTTATGATGGCACGTGGTAGTATGTTTAAACGATATAATGGGAACTTGTTAGTTCACGGCTGTATTCCAGTTACACAAGAAGGTAAATTGGAGGGCTTTGAGCTAAAAGGGAAAGCATATGCAGGACCAGAATTATTAGCTTTTTTTGAAGATAATTTACGTAAAAGCTATGCTAAACCTAAAAAATCTACTGACCTTGAAACTGATTTACTTTGGTATTTATGGCAAGGACCCAAATCGCCTTTATTTGGGAAACATGCGATGAAAACTTTTGAACGTTACTTTATTAATGATGAAGAAGTTCAAGTTGAGATACCAAATGCGTATTACAAATTACGACATGATGAAGCATTTTGTCGTCATATATTAGAAGAATTCGGGCTTAATCCAGATAACGGTAAAATAATTAATGGGCATACACCAGTTAAGCGTGGGCACAAGCCGGTTATGGCCAATAAAAAGATGATTGTGATTGATGGTGGTTTCTCAAAAGCTTACCAATCAACTACTGGAATTGGTGGATATACGCTGCTCTCTAATTCATATGGCTTACAATTAGTTGCTCACCAACCCTTTACGTCTAAGTGGGATTCAATTGAAAATGGGACAGATATTATTTCAGTGAAACGAATTATTGATAGTGAAGTTAAAAGACAAACAATTGCTGAAACTGATATGGGAAAAGAACTTGCTAGTCGTGTTGTAGAATTAAAAAAATATTTACAGAGTAAATAAAAAATCTTACTGAAAAGTAAGATTTTTTATTTAGGTTATGATTTTCTGTGTAAAAGGAGAAAAGTAAGCCAGCAAATATTAGTGTGTAAATGTAAAAAAGATTGCGGTATACTAGTGGTAAGCGTTTTCTTTTAGCGTGTAAGGGAGTAGTGATAACTTGGGAGATCGAAAAAATGATATTTATAATCTTTTAAAAAATAAGGAAATAGCGATGGATGCGACACAGATTGCAGACGAGCTTAATTGCAATCGCGCAAATGTGAGTCGTTATTTGAATGATTTATATAAAAATGGTGACGTTACAAAAAGTGATGGGCGCCCTGTTCTCTATCAGTGGGCATCACTTGAAGAAAAAGAAACACGTCAAAAAGAAATTAATGATAAAAGTGTTAAAGAGATGAGTTTCAAAAAGTTAATCGGGTCTAATGATTCATTAAAGGTTATGATCCAACAAGCCGAAGCAGCCATTTTATATCCACCAAGAGGACTACACACAATTATTTTTGGTGAAACGGGAACGGGTAAATCTTTGTTTGCTGAATGTATGTATCAGTTTGCATTAGAATCAGAAATGGTGAAGGCTGATGCGCCTTTTATCCGGTTTAATTGTGCGGATTATGCGAATAATCCACAGTTACTTTTTGCGCATATATTTGGTGTTAAAAAAGGGGCCTACACAGGTGCTGATCAAGATAAAAAAGGATTAATGGATAAAGCTAACGGTGGTATTTTATTCTTAGATGAAATTCATCGATTACCTCCTGAGGGACAAGAAATGCTCTTTACCTTTATTGATAAGGGGTTTTATCGGCCTTTAGGAGAGTCTTCAATTACTAAAGAAGCGAGTGTACAGATTATTGGGGCAACGACTGAAACGTCAGAAAATTTTTTGAGCACATTTAATCGACGTATTCCAATGGCAATTACATTACCGCCTATCTCAAAACGAACAATTGATGAACGTTATGGGATAGTCATGAATTTTTTTGAACAAGAAGTCGGTAGATTGAGCCAAGATATTATTGTTGAGCGAGATGCGATGCTTGCATTAATGTTATACGAGCCTGAAGCAAATATTGGTCAAATTCAGAGGGATATTAAAGTTGTTTGTGCAAAGGCCTTCTTGTATTTTAGAACGCATGAAACGGCTTCGTTATATATCAGATTAAAAGACTTACCATTGAATGTTCAAAAAGGACGTTTGGAAGGTAAATCCAAATATAAAAAAATTGATGTCTTAATGGAACGTTTAGCGAAACGAACAAATGAAAAAAATACAAAAGTTGTGACTTTTAAAAATAGCGAAACGGTAGAAAAAAACGATCAAAAACCAACGGTTTATGAAACAATTGATAAAAAAGTGAGTGAAACTGATAAACAGAATTTTAAATCACTAAATCTTAAAACGTTAATCGATTCAGATGATAAAGGTTATTTTAAAGATTACATTGAACAATTATCGGGTGAAGGCGTTCGAAAAGAGTTACTACCAGATGATATTTGGACGGTTACCAATGAAGTTTATGACTTAGCCCAGAATAAATTAGGGCAAAAATATAATGAAAATGCACGATTTGCATTTGGATTACACCTTGTTAGTGCTATTGAAAGAATCAGGAAAAATGTCGCAATTATTCATCCTGATTTAAATAATTTACGACAAAAAAATCCAAAAGCCTTTCGTGTTGCACTGGAAATGGCAGATAAAATTGAACATGAATTTGATATTGAAATTCCATTAGATGAAATTGGATTTATTACAATGTTTTTGAGCTCTGATTTAAGTGTTAAGAAACAACAAAATGAAATTAAAGTCGGTATCATCGTGCTAATGCACGGGGCATCAACGGCTTCTTCTATGTTACAGACAGCACAAGAATTACTTGGTACAACAAAGGGAAAAGCAATTAATATGCCACTTGATGTAAATGTTTCGGAAATTTATGATCAAGTACGAGATTATGTACTGGATAGTCAGGAACAATTGAAAAAAGGGTTATTACTTTTAACTGACATGGGCTCTTTAACTAGTTTTGCATCAATGTTAGGTGAAGAAACAGGGATTAATATTCGAGCTGTTTCAATGACGAGTACGTTAGTTGTGCTTGAATCATTAAGAATTGCGATTGCCGGTCGTGAACTAGAAGATATTTACGCAAATGCACAACATATTTTTGAATCGTCTGTAAAAGAGCAGTTTTTCCATATGCATCCTAGGAAAAAAGCAGTTATCGTAGCTTGTTTTACCGGCGAAGGTGTCGCCGCAAGATTATATGATCGTATTATGCCAATTGTAAACGAAGACGAAGTTAAAGTAATTCGGATGCAATATTTAGAAAAAGATGCATTTAAAAAGCACATTAATACATTAATGCGCGATTATGATGTGAAGGCAATTGTTGGTACCGTCGAGGTTTCTTACCAAAGAGTGCCATTCTTTTCTGCTTTAGATATCTTTAATGATGAAACCTTACAAGTTTTGCAGCGGATGTTGTCTGATAACGACTTAACGCGAGAAACAATTAATGCATTGGAAGGTAGTATTAATTCAGTTAATTCTGTCCCAGATTTAATTCATACTATTCAAACCATGATTATTAAAATTTAATCAGATTTACAGATTGTTCTTGATCCAGAGATTATCGTAGGGATCATGATGCATCTAGCATTTCTAGTAGATTCAAGATTGAAAAATCAATCAATTAAACCGTTTAAGAATGTCCAAGAATTTTCAGCTGAGAATCATTTACAGATGGAAATAGTTAAAACGGCCCTGATTATTGTTGAAAAAATGTATAATATTAAGATTTCAGATGATGAAGTTGCCTATATTGTCCAAATTTTTATGGGTAATACGTTGAATAAAGTCAGTGTGTAATAGTGACTAGTAGTGTGCAAATAAAATAAAAGACCATCGAAAGCGCTTTCTTAAAGCCTTTTCGATGGTCTTTATTTTTGGCATGGAACTTGCGTATATAAGAGTATAAATAGAAAAAGGAGTGGCAAATTATGAAAACGATTATGTTAGTTTGTTCAGCGGGTATGAGTACAAGTTTATTGGTGTCAAAAATGCAAAAGGCTGCAGAAGCAGAGAACTATGATTCAGAAATCTTTGCAGTTGGTGCTTCAGAGGCAGATTCAATGCTTGAATCAAAACCAGTTGATATTTTAATGTTAGGCCCACAAGTTCGTTTTATGAAAGATGAATTTGAAAAAAAGGTTGCTGACAAAAATATTCCGGTAGAAGTTATCAATATGCAAGATTACGGCATGATGAATGGCGAAAAAGTTCTTGCAACAGCTAAAAGCTTAATTAAATAAAAAATAAAAGGGGTAATCAGATATGAACGAAAATGATGCACAAATGCAAACAATCATGGGGCTGATTGTTAATGGTGGAAACGCTAAAAGTGATTCTATGGAAGCAATTCACGCCGCTAAAAAAGGCGATTTTGAAACCGCAGCTGCTAAGTTAGCTGATGCTGACAAATCACTCATTGAAGCACATCATTCTCAAACAGCCATGTTAACGCAAGAAGCTTCAGGGGATCCGGTACCAGTTAGTTTATTAATGGTTCATGGACAAGATCATTTAATGAATGCGATTACATTTAGAGACTTAGCTGGTGAGGTAGTAGATCTATACAAAAAAATAGGATAAGTACTAAACTTTAAGGAGGAACTACTCATGGACAAATTTATAAAATGGATGGATATTCACTTTATTCCAGTAGCTTCAAAAATTGGGGCACAAAGACATTTGGTGGCAATTCGAGATGCATTCGTTGTTATTATGCCACTTATGATTTTAGGTGCTCTGGGAACATTAATTAATAACTTACCAATTCCAGGTTTTTCAAATTTTATGGACGGACTATTTCCTAAAATAGTTAACGATGTTCCAATCTGGAAGGGTGTAGGAGCAGGCGTTTGGAATGCTAGTTTTGGTATTATGTCATTATTCGTTGCATTCTTAGTAGCTCATAACGTTGCAAAATCATATGGTAAAGATGGTATGGCTGCTGGTACAGTATCAGTTGCTTCATTCTTCGCTTTAGGTGGTTTGCAATTAGCTGGGATGTCTTCAGTAGGATTATTCGTTGCACTTGTTGTCGGTTTGGTTTCAGCAGAATTATTCCAACGTTTAAGTGGTAACAAACATTTAATCGTTAACATGCCTGATGGTGTTCCACCTGCTGTTGCAAAAGCATTCGCTTCATTATTTCCAGCAATGATTGTTGTTACAATCTTTGCCTTTATCAATACATTATTCCAAGGATTCGGCGTAACTGATATTATTGCATCATTCTACAAACTTGTTCAAGAACCATTTATGGGCTTGGCAAATTCATATCCATCAGCATTATTATTAGCATTTATTGCACCATTCTTATGGTTCTTTGGTTTACATGGAGCTAATATGATTGATCCATTAATGCAAACAATTAACGCACCTGCTATTGCAGCTAACGTTAAAGCACTTAGTGAAGGTAAAACAATTCCTTTTATCGTTAACAAACCTTTCTTCGATTCATTTGTTAACTTAGGTGGAACTGGTGCAACTATTGGTTTGATTATTGCCATCTTCATTGTTGGTCGTAAAAATAAACCTTACAAAATGATTGGATCACTATCAGCAGCTCCTGGTATTTTCAATATCAATGAACCAATGATGTTTGGACTTCCAATTGTGTTGAATCCAATTATGTTCGTACCATTTATTTTGACACCAATGGTACTTGTGACTGTTGCGTATATTGCAACCGCCACTGGAATTGTGCCAGCAGCAACGGTAATGCCCCCATGGGTTACACCACCAGTAATTGGCGGGATTTTGGCAACTAAGAGTTTAGCTGGTGGGGTTTTAGCCGCAGTTAATGTGGTTATCTCAGCGTTAATTTACGCACCATTCGTTATCTTAGCAACAAAACAAATTGAAAAAGCTGAAGCAGAAGCTGAAGCAGCAAAAAAATAAAATAAAAGCGAATCTCTTTACGTTATTCTGTAAAGAGATTTTGTGTTAAATAAAGGAGTTTACTATGGTTAAATATGAATTTCCAAAAGATTTCTGGTGGGGGTCAGCTGCGAGTGGACCACAATCTGAAGGTCGTGTTTCAGGAGATGGAAAAGCTGATAATATTTGGGATGCTTGGTATCAAGCAAGCCCTGAAAAGTTCTTTAATCAGGTTGGACCCGAAAATACATCAAGGGTTTATCAAAAATACCAAGAAGATATCTCTTTGATGAAACAAACAGGTCATAATTCATATCGGACTTCAATTCAGTGGTCACGTTTGATTCCAAATCCATTCACTGGAGAGGTTAATCCTG
The DNA here is from genome assembly GCF_056781995.1 of Dellaglioa sp. CoH-57-MRSF-18. The sequence goes on along the minus strand of NZ_JBXAXX010000001.1, from coordinate 183,803 downwards.
AAGCTGTTACCTTTTATAACCATTTAATAGATGATTTAATTGCCGCTGGAATTGAACCTTTTATGAACCTTTACCATTTTGATATGCCAATGGTGTTACAAGAAAATGGTGGTTGGTTAAATCGTGAAGTTGTAGACTTGTATACGGACTATGCAGAAACTTGTTTTAAATTATTTGGCGATCGCGTTAAAAAATGGTTTACTCAAAATGAACCGATTGTTCCAGTTGAGGGTGGGTATTTATATGGATGGCATTTACCTGATGAACGTAATTTAAAGCATGGTGTCCAGGTGGCTTATCATGAAGCATTGGCAAGTGCTAAAGCAGTTGAAAAGTATCATTCACTCAATTTAGGTGGCACAATTGGGATTATTTTAAATTTAATGCCAACGTATCCAAAAGATGAGACAAATCCAGCAGATGTTAAAGCAGCCAAATTTGTTGATGGATTCTTTAATCGTTCATTTTTAGATCCCGCAATTAAAGGCACTTTCCCTCAAGATATTGTTGAGTGGTTGCATGAATATGACTTAATGCCAATCTATCATCAAAGTGATTTAGATGTTATTAAAGAAAATACTATCGATTTATTAGGCGTTAATTATTATCAACCAAGGCGAGCAGCGGCGAAAATAATTAAAGCCGAACCAGAAGGTGAAAATGGCTGGATGCCTGAAGATTTTTATACAGTATACGATATGCCTGGAAAAAAAGTTAATCCTTATCGTGGCTGGGAAATTTATGAAAAAGGAATTTATGATGCACTAATCAATATTAAGGATAATTATGGTAATATTGATTGTTTCATCTCTGAAAATGGGATGGGTGTTGAAGATGAAGCCAGATTTATTAATGCAGATGGGCAAATTAATGATGATTATCGAATTGAATTTGTTCAAGATCATTTGAAATGGGTTCATAAGGCACTTGAAGAAGGTAGTAACGTTCATGGCTACCATATGTGGACATGTATGGATAATTGGTCATGGTTAAATGCTTACAAGAACCGTTACGGATTTATTAGTGTTGATTTAGATAATGAAGCAAAACGCACAATTAAGAAGAGCGGTTACTGGTTTAAAAAAATGACAGAACAAAATGGATTTAATGACTAAAAATGGAGGCGAATGACTGATGGAAATGGAAATGAAATTAAAAATGCCTGCAGATTATCTATTTGATCAAATTATGGAGTCCGTACTATATGATATTAAAGATCAGACAGGTCAGAAATTAACAAAAAATCAATTAGAGGGTTTTGCGTTCACGAAAAAGTTTTCAAAAACACAATCAGCTGCTTTAAAAGTAACAAAAATAGTTGAAAACGAAAGTTATCATTTTCAAACGGATAACAATCGTAATAAATTTGATGTAAGTTACGATATTAAGGTAATTGATGATAAACGTTGTTTGTTAAGTTATAAAGAAGTCATGACTTCTAAAGGCAAGATGCAACAAATGAATGATGCCTTCATGAGTATTCTTATGAGTTTCTTTAAGAAGAGAAATTTCAAAAAAATGCTTAAACAAATTGAAAATAAGTATGCAACTAATTAGACTAAAAATAAAGAAGCAAACCGTATTTATCGGTTTGCTTCTTTATTTTTAGTCTAAAATTTCAACACCAATACCGATAACACCAGGGCCAGCATGAACACCAAGAGCAGGTGATGCATCGCCAAAGTAAAAATGTTCAGCATTTGGATACTTAGTTTTTAAGGTTTCGAAGATACTTGCTGCTAAAGGCTCATTATTACCATATGCAACGGCTATATCGAAATGAAGAGAATCGCCAATCTTATCATCAACGAGTGATAATAATTTTTTTAGTGCAGCTTTTTCGCCTCGAGCTTTTGCAATAGGATAATAAATACCATTTTCATCACATGAAATAATTGGTTTGATGTTTAAGAGATTCCCCATAAGACCAGAGACACGTCCAATACGGCCACCAACTTGAAGATAGTGTAGGGTTGGTAAATAGAAAAAGACACTACTTCTATCAACCGCTAGTTGAACCTTTGTGACAATTTCGTCAAAATAATTGCCTTCTTTAATTAAGTTTGATGCTAAAATACCAGCTAATCCACCACCAATACCAACATTTTTTGTATCGATGACTTCAACAGTTAATGATGATAATTTGGCGAATGTTTTAATTGAATTATAAGTACCAGACAAACCGCTTGAGATCGTTGTTGCAATAACATGTGTATAGCCATCGGCTTTAATTTGGTCAAAAACGTCGTTAATTGAGCCACCTGAAGGCGTTGCGGTTGTTGGAATCTCAGTCTCCATACGTTCATAAACTTCCGCAGGTGAGATAGAGATACGATCTAAGTAAGTTGCATCACTGAATGTAATTAAAATAGGGACCATATAAATATGTTCCTGTTCCATAAATTCTTTAGGAATATCCGAACCTGAATCTACTAATACTGCTATTTTTTCTTTACTCATCATTTAATTGGCCTCCTTCATTAATATAACTAATTTTTCACTGATAATATGATTAATCACGGCACTTGCAGCCGTTCGTTGTTCTAATTCAATGATTGTTGTTTCAGTCGTGACGGGCTTTAAGTTGGTATCAAAGGTTAAAGATTTAAGTTGTTCGTTAAAAATTAAAGCGAAGTTCATGTAAGCATCTTCAGATGAGTTATCGACTAAAATTTGGTCGATACCATTCTTGATAACATCTAACGGAAAAGCAGATTTTAAAACAGTAATAACAATGATTGCTGCTAAATGTTCCTTGCGATATCTTTTTTTGATGGGTTTAAACATAACTTCTTTTTTTACGTAATTATTGACCATTGTAGGTGTTACAGGCATTAAGTGTAATGGCTCTAAGTATTGATTAACAAGTTTCACGGATTGATCCATATAAAGGTCTAATTCCGGGAAATCTTGCCAATCAGGTAATGTAATTTTCTTTAAGCTATCTAGCCAATTTAAAAAAGATGATGGAACTTTTTGGCTCAAATGATAACCCCCCTTAACGTAATATCTTTATATTAGCATTTACATCTAGAGTTGTAAACTAGATTTAACTGTTTCTTAAAGTATATAAAAATAGCATGTTTATATGAAGATAAAAGTTGTACACTATAAGGGTATTTAATAATGAGAAGGAGTGAATTATTTATGATGGAACAAGCATGTACAACAATTTTAGTTGGTAAGAAGGCCACAATTGATGGCTCAACGATGATTGCTAGAAATGATGATACGTTTTTGCCTATTACACCACAACGATTCTTGATGTACCCTGCAGTAACCGGACGTCATGAAACGTTAACTTCGAATAAAAATGGGTTTACTGCACCATTACCAGAAAATGGGTATCGCTGGACAGCAACACCTAATGTTGAGGTATCCAGCAAAGGTGTCTTTGATGAAAGTAGTATTAATGAAAAAAATGTTGCAATGAGCGCAACAGAAAGTGTCTATGCGAATGAACGTGTTTTAGCATACGATCCTTTAATTAAAAATGGTTTAGCAGAAGATTCATTACAAACAATGGTTGCACCTTATATTAAATCAGCAAAACATGGTGTTGAATATTTAGGGGCTTTAATTACAAAATACGGTTCACCTGAAGGAAATGGTGTCTTATTTAGTGATAAAAATGATGTTTGGTACATGGAAATTGTTACCGGACATCACTGGATTGCACAACGTATTCCAGATGATGCTTATGCTGTTGCAGCTAATCAAGTTGCTATTCAAGAAATTGATTTTGATAATACAGATAACTTTATGTGGTCAGACGGTATCCGTGAATATGTAGAAGAGCATCATTTAAACCCTGATAAAACAGGCTGGAACTTCCGTCATATTTTTGGAACAGACACAGAAAAAGATCGTCATTACAACACACCTCGTGTCTGGTATGGTCAACGTTGTTTGAATCCAGAAATTAAGCAAGAACCAACTTCAAGTGAATTACCATTCATTTGTTACGCAAATAAAAAAATCAGTGTTGAAGATGTGACTGCTATTTTAGGTTCACATTACAATGAAACACAATATGATCCATTTGGTCATGGTGCTGATGAAGATCGTTTACGATTCCGTCCTATTTCAATGAATAGAACACAAAATGCACACGTTCTTCAATTGAGAAATAATGTTGATGATGCACATTCTGCATTAATGTGGATCTGTTTAGGTGTTCCAGCATTTGCACCATTTGTGCCATTCTACACGAATGCAACAGACACAGACCCAAGTTACAGCGAAACACCGTTAACACTAGATATGAATAGTGCTTATTGGATGTATCGTACGGTTTCGATGTTAACAGAATCACATTATTCTCATTTTATTCAAGAAAATGTTGATTACTTAAAGGCATGTCGTCAACAGTTGAAGACGATGGTTGCTGATATTGATGCAGCATCTACAGATATGAGTGGGGATGAATTAACAAACTACCTCACACAACAAAATTACGCAATTGTTGCTGATATGCGTGAAAGAACGATGAACATGATTGGTCAATTCATTACTGAAGGATTAACATTATCTAAATTAACATTTAACATGGATGCTAATTTATAAAAATAATATTTAACATGGATGCTAATTTATAAAAATAATATTTAAATACTTTGTACGCAAAAAGGCGTAATTCCAATATAACTTTGGAATTATGCCTTTTTGCGTACCCACATATATTAAGTACAGATAATTATTTTTAATGTAAGTTAGTTCATAAGTGTGCCAGTTTAATTTGATTCAAAAACAAAATAAGAGCGTTTATTAAATTCATTTCTTGATTTTGAGTACTCGATGGCGTGACCATTCACAAGCCAAACAATTTGTTCTACTTCTAATATTGGCGTTTGTTCAACAACGTTTAAATAATTGATATCTAATTCAGTGGCTTGTCTGGCTTGTATTTTTCTAGACATACCTGACATATTTAACCCTAACGTATTTTTAATATAACTATATATGGAAGTTTCCAGTACGGATTTTGATAAACCTGGAACTAATTTAACAGGCATGTACGTATCTTCCAAGATGAAAGGATTTCCATCTAAAAGTCGGAGTCTAATAATATGGTATGTTGGCTCTTCTGCACTAATATTTAAATGAGTTTGAACCTCTTTTTGAGGGAATACAACTTCAAACTTAATGACGTGACTTGTTATTCTGTCCCGTCCTTCTTGTTTACTTAATCCATCAAAATTATCTGCCGGTGCATCAACGCTATTGATAAGAGTCGAGGGACCTATAACAACTGTTCCAAAACCAGATTTTTTTAATATAAATCCTTCTCGTGCTAAGTCATCTAACGCCTTCTTTAAGGTTATTGAACTGACATCGAAGCTAGCAGATAATACTTTTTGATCAGGTAAAATGCTACCTTTTGGATATATATTAGAAAGTATTCGTTCCCGAATTATATTTTTAACTAACTCATATTTTTTCATAAATCCCTGTTCCCCCATAGATTTTAATGTCAAATTTAGTATTATTTAAACTTTAGGTGCGATTTTAAAAAGTATATTACTCTGCTTATTAAAAATTAGATCTCAAAAAAAATAGGTATGATGTAACTATTTTAGAATTAGAGAATATTGTACCGATATTTAGTATGACTAATTAATCGGTTAATACCGAATTATAACACTCAACTACCCTCTTTTCTATATAAGTGATAGCCAGAGTTTAATAAAACATATATCTTTTGTATAACAAAAGTATTGTTTTATTATACAAAAGATATATAATAGTAAATGAAAGCGATTTCTTAGTTAAAAAATAATTTATTAGAAGAAGGGTTGATTGATATATGATAAATGAAAATAAGATGCCTAAAGGTTTTTATTGGGGTAATTCTGTATCAAGTATGCAGACAGAAGGAGCATGGCAGGCAGATGGTAAAGGGCTATCAGTTTATGATATCCGTGACTCAGATAAAGGTGTATCCGATTGGCACGATGCGATTGATGAGTTTAACAGATATGAAGAAGATTTGGATTTAATTGCAGATATGAATATGAATATGTATCGCATTCAGATATCGTGGACTCGAATAGTACCTGATGGTGATGGAACTATCAACGAGAAAGGTTTTGAGTATTATGACCGATTAATTGATGGGATGATTAAGCGTGGTATTGAGCCAATGGTTTGTCTCTATCACTTTGACATGCCGTTAGCGTTGGCCCAAAAGCAAAGTGGATTTCTATCTCGTAAAACTGTTGATGCTTTTGTTAGGTTTGGGAAAGTCGTTATTGATCATTTTTCAGACAGAGTTAAATATTGGATTACATTTAATGAACATAATCTATACTTCACTGATGAAACATTTCATATTTCTGGATATACCAAGACGGAAAAAACAATTGACGATATGTATACCATATTCCATCATACGATGATAGCTCACGCACAAATTGCACAATATATTCATGAACAATATAAAGAACTTAAGATTGGAGGTATGTTGGCATATACACCAGTTTATCCAGCAACGACTAATCCAAAAGATTCTTTTGCAGTAAGAAAACAAAATGAATTTATTTATGAAAATCTAAATTCGTTATTTGTCGGACAATCATATTCTCCTGAAGTACTTAAATATATAGAAGTGAATAATATTCAAATGGATTTTAAAGATAGAGATAAGCAATATTTAAATAAAATTAAATCTGATTTCATTTCCTTTAGTTACTATCGCACAATGGTCATGGATGCTGATAAAATTCCAAGTGACGAGGCACCAAATAGATATATGAATTATAGTGTAGAAGAAAATACTTATTTATCTAGTAGTGAGTGGTCATGGAATATTGATCCCTTAGGATTCCGAAATGTAATTACAGATTTGCATAATCGTTATAGATTACCTGTATTTCCAATTGAAAATGGAATTGGCATCAAGGAGCACAGGGACAGCACAAATATAATCCAAGATGATGCTCGAATTGAATATCATAAAAGTCATATTAAGGCTATGAAGGATGCAATGTTTATTGATGGTGCTCAAGTTGTGGGCTATCTGGGTTGGGGATTAATTGATATTCCTAGTTCACATGGTGACATGGAGAAAAGATATGGTGCAGTTTTTGTTGATAGAACAAATCATGATTTGAAAGATATGAAGAGAGTTCCAAAAAAATCATATTATTGGTTTAAGGATATCTTAGAAGAGAATGGAGAAAAAATATAATGGAAAATAAAACTGAAAATAAAGCAAACACGTTCATTACGAATAAGTTATTACCTATAATTATGAAATTTGTGAATACAAAACCTATAAGGGCTCTGCAAGATGGAATGGTATACGCATTACCTTTTATTATTATAGGATCCATATTTTTAATTTTGTCCAATTTCCCGGTGCCAAGTGTTGCAGATGCGCTTAAAGATTCAGGTTGGTCAGCATTTTTCACACAAGCATATACAACAACATTTGGTATTTTATCTATCTGGGCGGTAGTTGGTATCGCGTACGTATATGTTCGTAATGAGGGATATGAGGCATTACCCGCTGCATTGACAGCATTATCATCTTTCTTGATGTTACAGATGCTCCAAGTGGCCGCACCTTTAGCCGGAGTAATGGGTAAAAATGGAGCAGGTATTGTTAACAGTGCTGGTAAAGAGGTCCTAAGTGGTTCTGCAATAACAGAAAATATAGACAAATTACCTCATTCGCTTCAATCATTCATGCAGTCGCCAGTTAATGGTGTAATTAACATTAGTTGGTTGAGCGGTCAAGGAATGGTGGCTGCAATTATTGTAGGTATTTTGGTAGGTTGGGCATATACAAAAATGATTAAAGCTGGTTGGAAAATAACACTCCCAGAACAAGTGCCAACTAGTGTTGCTAATCAATTTACTGCCATGATTCCATCTGGTGTTATATTAACTGTTACTATGTTAATCTTTGCTTTAATTAAGACAGTGTTAAATACAGATATGTTAAATCTCATTTATAAGATGTTAGCAGCACCTATGCAAGGACTATCAGATTCATTAATTGGGGCTATATTGATTGCCTTCTTAGTATCATTCTTTTGGTTCTTTGGTGTTCACGGAGGACTGATTGTCGGTGGAATTGCAGGAGCCTTCTTAATTCCTAATACTTCTGGAAACGCTGCTTTATATCAAGCTGGTAAATTATCGTTAGGTAACGGGGCACATATTGTTACTAATGAATTTTATAATAATTTTATTAACTTGACGGGATCTGGAATAACCATCGGACTAGTTATTTTCACACTAGTTGCAGCTAAATCTGTTCAGCTTAAAACAATCGGTAAAATTGAGCTTATTCCAGCTATTTTTAATATTAATGAGCCTTTTCTTTTCGGATTACCTTTAGTTATGAATCCATTTTTAGCTATACCATTTTTCATGGTACCAGTTATTGTAGCAATCTCTACTTATGGGGTAATTTATTTCGGAATTGTACCACCTTTAAATGGTGTTGCGGCACCTTGGACAACGCCAGCAGTTATTTCAGGATTTTTAATTGGAGGTTGGAAGATGGCCTTATGGCAAGCGGTAACGTTAGTAATATCAGCTGTCGGATACTATCCATTCGCTAAAAAATATGATCAATATTTATGTAATCAAGAACAAGAGCAAGAATTAAATAATAAAGCAGAGTGAAAGGAATAAAAAATCATGGAGAAAAAAATTATTATGTTAGCTTGTTCAGCTGGTATGTCTACATCTCTACTAGTATCAAAAATGCAGGCGGCAGCTTCTAAGCAGAAAAAAGATTATGAAATATTTGCAACATCAACATCAGATGTAGACCATCAAATTGAAAGTGTTCATCCGGATGTATTGTTATTAGGGCCACAGGTCAGTTATATGAAGGAAGAAATTAAAAGTAAAACTGATGCTGCTGGAATTCCTATGGACGTCATTGATATGCTAGATTATGGGATGATGAACGGTGAAAAAGTATTACAAACAGCAGTAAATTTAATTGCGGAATAAAATAAATTTAGTGAAATGGGGATGAAAAATATGAATGATAAAGATATGACTGTAATAATGGGAATTATTATGGAATCGGGGAATGCGAAGGGATTTGCCGCTCAAGCAATCCGCATGGCTGAGCAGTCTGATTTTTCTAAATCTGATGATTTTATGAACCAAGCACAAGAGGCGTTAACTAAGGTGCACAATATCCAAACTACTTTGTTAACAAAAGAGGCCAATGGTGAAAAAACGAAACTTAATTTGTATTTGATACATTCGCAAGATTGGCTAATGACGAGTATCTGTTATATTGATTTAGCTAAAGAAATTATAACTATGTATAAATCAATTAAAAAAAACGCCGTATAAAATGACGCATTATAGACGTGCTATGAGAACTTCTTTAATTTAATACGTTTATTAAAAATTATAATTATCAGATACTAAAAATATTAGTCGAATGACTGAAAAGGAGAACAATGGGAACTATATTAGCAATTGATATTGGTGGGACAACCGTAAAGTATGGAGAATGGAAAGAAAATCAGTTCATTTCACGTGGTAAGAGGGAGACCCCTGAGACGTGGAAAGATATGAAAACTTTAATTAAAAATTTATATAATAGTTGTCAGAACGCTGAAGGTATAGCCATTAGTTCTCCAGGATCAGTTGATACGGTAAATGGAATTATTCATGGGATTAGCGCCATCCCTTATATACACAATTTTCCGATTAGGGATGAGTTGGAACAATATTTAGGCGTACCAGTTTCTATACAAAACGATGCTAATTGTGCAGCATTAGCTGAGAATTGGATTGGAAACGCTAAAGATGTAGATGATTTTGTTTCTATTATCATTGGATCTGGAGTTGGTGGTTCTGTAATAATGAATAAAAAATTAAAGGCCGGAAGTAATCTATTTGGTGGCGAATTTGGGTACATGATTTTAGATGTAAATGATGATCGTACTTTCAGTGAGTTGGTTAGTCCAGTAAATCTTGCCAAACAGTATTCTTCAGAAAATAATCGTGAAATTAACGGAAAACAATTATTTGATTTATCTGACTCTGGTGATGATAAGGCATGCCAAATTGTAGATGATTTTTATAAACATTTAGCCGTAGGAGTGTTTAATCTACTTGTATCGTATGATCCTGACCTTGTTTTAATTGGAGGCGCTATATCTGAAAGACCTGGTTTGATTAAAACACTAAATAAATATATTAATCAATTAATCATTGCCAAACGTGCGGATGGCCTTAAGTATAATTTAAAAACATGTTATTTTTATGGAGATGCTAATATGATTGGCGCAATATACCAATATAAAACAAATTTCATAACCTTTAACACTATTTAAATATAAAAAAGCTCATAATTATTAGATTTAGATCTAATAATTATGAGCTTTTTGTATTGAATGTTCTATTTTTTACAGCTATTTATTAATTTCTTCAATAGTACCCTTAGCGTCTTTTTCAACTTTCATATCTGAAATTGAGATATAACCTAATTTCTTGATTAAGCCGTTTTGAATTTTGTCTGATTGAATATAACCAATAAATTTAGCTGTTGCGTAGTTAGGAGAACCTTTAGTATACATATGTTCGTATGACCAAATTTTCCAATTGTTTGTTTCAACATTTTTTGATGTTGGTTTAACGTTATCAATAGATAATGCTTGGATGTTATCTTTTAAGTACGAGAATGCTAAGTAGCTGATGGCACCTGGTGTTGAAGATACCATTTTTTGAACTGTACCGTTTGAATCTTGTTCTTGTGTTTGTTTAGCTGTTTTATTTGGAAGGATACTACTATCAAATACGGTACGTGTACCCGAACCAGAAGCACGATTAATGACAACAATCGCTTGGTCTGCTCCGCCAAGTTCTTTCCAGTTTGTTGTCTTACCTAAGAAAATGTTAGCAAGTTGTGCTTTTGAGAGGTTAGTTACTTTTGTATCTTTGTTGACAACAGGTGCAATACCAACAACGGCAACTTTGTGATCAACAATCTTTTTAGCATCTACGCCGTCTTTTTGTTCTGCAAAAATGTCAGAATTACCAACGGTAACAGCACCTGTAGAAACTTGGCTTAAACCAGTACCTGAGCCACCACCTTGCACGCCAATTGTTAAACCTGAATTATCTGCTTGATAGGTTTCAGCTGCTTGTTCAACTAAAGGTTGTAAAGCAGTTGATCCAACAATAGTAATTTTACCTGTAATTTTTGATGAATCATCTGAAGAAGATGATGATTTACCACATCCTGCCAACAATAAAAGACCCATTGCTGCTATCGAAATAATTGCTGTTTTCTTTCTCATAATTAACTTCCCCTTTTATTTTGTATTCGTATTTAAGAACAACTTCATAATATCAGTTAAATGTTATGGTTCTGTATGAATCGTGTAATGATTTACACCTGAAATTGTAAAGAATGGGTAAAGGTGGAGCGAAATACTTTGCTTTTGTGAGTGTGATTATCTATAATAAAAACCAGCTCATTATGACAGTCTGTCATAAAAACGGAAATAGGGGGAGACAAATTGATTCTAGAAATAAAAAACGTTTCAAAAACGTATAATATGGCTGGTGGTACGACATTCAAGGCTTTAAAAGACATTAATGCTTCTTTTGACAAAGGAGAATTAGTTTCAATAGTTGGTGAATCCGGAAGTGGTAAATCAACATTAATGAACTTAATAGGTGGATTGGATTCAAATTTTGATGGCGAAATTACGTATAATGGTGAAAATATTGGTGATTTTTCTGAAAAAGAACTTGTTAACTTTCATAAGAAGAGTATTGGATTCATTTTTCAAAATTTTAATTTAATTCCTCATTTAAGTTTGATTGATAACGTTGCTATGGCAATGACGCTTTCAAATGTTGATAAATCAGTACGTGTCAAACGTGCTAAAAAATTATTAACAGACGTTGGGTTACAAGATCATATGACAAAGAAGCCAGATCAAATATCTGGTGGGCAAAAACAACGTGTTGCTATTGCACGTGCCTTAATGAATGATCCTGATGTCATTATTGCTGATGAACCAACAGGTGCTTTGGATTCAGAGACAACTGATGCTGTCTTAGAAATTATCAAAGATATCGCAAAGCGTGGTAAATTAGTTTTAATGGTTACTCATTCAGATCGCGTTGCGGCATATTCAAGTCGTGTTGTACGAATTGATAATGGTGCAATTATTTCTGATTCCGAACAAGAACAATTAGAGTTGCATACTAATGAAGATGAATTTAAAGGCGAAACGCCTAAGAATTTAAGTCTATGGTCTGCAATTCGATTAGCTGCACTTAATATGAAAGCTAAATTTTCTCGTAATTTACTTGTTGCTATTGGCTCAAGTATTGGGATTATGTCTGTTGTTTTAATGTTATCGCTTGGAAAAGGGGTAACAAGTTATATAAAGGATACGATGACTAGCTACGTGAATCCCAATGTGACTGAAGTTCATATGAAGGCAAAAACAAGTTCTTCAAGTAGTAGTTCTAAAACAGCAACACCAGCTGCTGGTTCTCAAGCCCAAGCAGCGCAAGCTAAAGAACAACAAAGTCAAATGGCTGCAATTACTGGTCAGACAGGATCATTTTCTAAAAAAGATATTAATAAGTTAACAAATATTAAACATGTGAATGAGCTACAAAAGGGTTATACAGCAATTTCACTAGGTACAAATACAGTTTCATATAAGGATAAAAAAGCTAGTTTGATGCAGTTGGGTACAATGAACTCAGGTATTACAAAATCAAACATTACCAAGGGTACTAAACCAGGTAAGGATGGCATTTTATTAGATAAAACAACTGCAGATTCATTAGGCAAGAACATTGTTGGTAAACAAGTTAAAATTGCGATTGTTTATAACGAAAAAACGATTAAGAAAACGTTCAAAGTTGCCGGAATTTATGAAGCATCTGGAAGTAGCAGTTCAAGCAGTTTAGTTTACTTGAATTACGCTGACTTACAACAATTAGTTGAAGATAATAATGAAACAATTAAACCAAATGTTGTTTATCTTCATACAAACGATAAGGCTAATACGGCAGGTATAAAAGCTAAAGTTAAATCATTGGGTTACACAGGTTCAATTCAAGAAAAAATGTCAGAAATGTTTACTCAAATGTTAGATATTTTGACAGACGTTTTAACGGCCGTAGCTGCGATATCATTGCTCGTTTCTGCAATTATGATATTAGTGGTTCTAAATATATCTGTTGTTGAAAGAACAAAAGAAATCGGTGTTATGAAAGCTTTAGGAGCACGTCGTAAGGATATTCGCCGTATATTTGTTTCCGAAGCGTTCCTAATTGGATTAGCATCTGGCTTAATTGGTGTTGGCGTAACGTATATTTTAGCCTTTGGGTTAAATGCATTCTCAGTTGCAACATTCGATGTTACGATTGTTAAAGTTACAGCTAGTTATGTATTCTCTGGTATTTTAATCAGTGTCTTGATTAGTATGGTTGCTAGTTTCTTACCAGCAAACAGAGCATCAAAACTTGATCCAGTTGAATCTTTAAGAAAAGAATAAGTAAATAAAGTTGCATTTTTAAATAAAGACTAGTAACATGACAAGTTGTCACATGACAGCTTGTCATTTTTTGTATAAAGGAGAAAATATGCCTAAAAAAACGTATTTTAATTTAGATGAAGATAAGCAACAACGGATATTGGATGCTGCTAAAGAAGAGTTCTCAAGAGTACCCCTGTTTGAAGCATCAATTAGTAATATCATAAAAATTGCAGATATTCCGCGAGGGAGTTTTTACCAATATTTCGAAAATAAAGAAGATTTATACTTTTATTATTTTGATACTATTCGACAGAATCAAACTAAAAGATTTGGTGAATTATTAAAACGAAATCAAGGTGATGTCGTGACGACTATGAAGACCTTTTTTTCAGAAACGATTGCGAATACAGTGTCCGGAGAAGATGCTGCATTTTTTAAAAACGCCTTTGTCCGAATGGACTTTAAAATGAGTAGTCGGATGCAGCCACATCATCCTCACCACCCGCATCATAGTGGGAAACAGCCACATTTTGGTGGACCATTTCATCAAAATTTAAAAGCAGATTTTGATATTATGAGTGAAATTGATCGGTCTTTACTAACCATTTCCTCAGATGAAGAAATTAGTTTACTTATGTTTTCTTTAATGAGTCCATTTATGAAAACTATTAATGATTATTTTTCAAAACAAAGAGAAGGTATTGAAATACCTGTTGAAGAGTTACAAAAAGAATATGAAACAATGGCTAACTGGGTAGCTATTGGTGTTTCAAAAAGGAAGGAATAAAAATAAATGATAAAAGTAATGAAAAATCGCGTTAGCGTTTGGGCAATGTTTGGTGCATTTATATTTATGATTGTCCAAGTTATCTGCGATTTATATTTACCAACATTAACATCAGACATGATTAATAAAGGTGTCTCACAAGGCGATGTTGCGTATATCTGGCAGGTGGGTTATGTCATGTTAGGCGTAGCAGCTATTGGTATTGTTGCGGCAGTTGGTAATGTCTTTATCGCTTCACGCTTAGCGCAAAAATTAGGACTTAGATTAAGAAGTCATATTTACAAAAAAGTACTTAATTTTTCAAGTCATGAATTTGATCAAATTGGAAATTCAAGTTTAATTACAAGAACATCAACTGATGTTCTACAAATTCAAAACGTTACCGTTATGATGTTAAGAATGATGATCCAAGCGCCTATTATGTTGATTGGTGCTAGTATTTTAGCTTATAACAAACAAAAAGAATTAACCGTGATTTTTTTAGTAGCTGTTCCAATTTTAATTATATTAATTGCTTCAGTTATGTATTTTGCAGTGCCGCTGTTCAAAACGTTACAAAAAAGAATTGATCATATTAATCTTGTCTTTCGTGAAGGTTTAACAGGTGTTCGTGTTATTCGCGCATTTAACCAAGATAAATATGAACAAAATCGTTTTGATCGTGTGAATAAAGAATATACAGATAATGCCCGTAAAGTATTTTCAATTACGGCGCTAATGTTCCCCATGATGACTTTAGTTCTTAGTGCAACCAATATCGCAATTATCTGGTATGGTGGTCATTTAATTGGAGATATGTCGATGCAAGTGGGTAATCTAGTTGCGTTTATGACGTATGCAATGCAAATTTTATCAAGTTTTATGATGTTATCGATGGTATTTGTCATGTTACCTCGTGCGCAAGCTGCTGCAGCACGTATCAACGAAGTTTTAGATACGAAGAATTCGATAAAAGACCAACCTGATGCAATTACAGTTGATCGTAGTAAAGTAGGAGCAAGTCAATTGTCATTTGATAAAGTTAATTTCCGGTATACGGGTGCTGAAAAAGAAGCCCTAACAGATATTAACTTTGAAGCAAAGGCGGGTCAAACGATTGCGATTATTGGTGGTACTGGATCTGGTAAGTCAACGTTAATTAATTTAATTCCACGATTGTTTGATGTTGAGTCGGGCGATATTAAAATTGATGGTAAATCAATTTATGAGTTAACCCAAGTAAGCTTACACGACCAAATTTCTCTTGTTCAACAAAAGACAGTTCTTTTTAGAGGAACAATCCGAAGTAATCTACAGTTTGGAAATGAAACGGCAACAGATGATGAGTTGTGGCATGCGCTAGAAATAGCACAAGCTAAATCGTTTGTTGAAGAATCAGCGGATGGCTTAGACGGCATAGTTGAACAAGGTGGAGATAACTTCTCTGGTGGCCAAAAGCAACGACTTGCAATTGCAAGAGCATTAGTTAAAAAAGCTTCTGTTTACTTGTTTGATGATTCATTCTCAGCGCTTGATTTTAAAACAGATGCTAAATTACGTGGCTCACTTAAAACGGATGAAAGCATCAAAGATAGTGTTGTCGTAATTGTGGCACAACGGATTTCTAGTGTGACAAGTGCCGATTTAATCTTAGTTATCGATGGTGGAAAAATCGTTGGTAAAGGGACTCATGAAGAATTGAAAGCCACGAATGAAACCTATCAAGAAATTATGCAGTCACAAATCAGAGAGGGGGATGCAGAGTAATGGCAGATAATAAGTCAAAACAAGCAACGCAACCTATGCGGGGCGGTCGAGGTGGACATGGCAATATTGGACGACCAGTTGAAAAGCCTAAGAACTTTTGGAAAACAATTGGGCGTTTAGCGAAATACATGTCACCATGGTTAATTTCAATAGGGATAGTATTAGTGCTAGCCATTATATCTGTAATTTTCCAGGCGGTTTCTCCTAAAATTTTAGGACGCGCAACAACCGAGATTTTCTCTGGGGTAACTAAAGGATTCACTCAAATGAAACAGGGGCAGAAAGTAACCTCGTTGCCAATTAATTTTGATGCAATTAAGAATATCTTACTTACAGTTGGTATTATGTATATTGCGTCTGCACTTTTCAGTTTTGTGCAGCAATTAATCATGACTAATATTTCTCAAAAAACGGTGTACGCACTTCGTAAAGATATTAAGGCTAAAATGGAACGCGTGCCTGTTTCTTACTACGATACACATCCAAATGGTGATATTATGTCTCGTGCTGTAAATGATGTGGATAACATTTCTGGAACGTTACAACAAAGTTTTACACAGTTAGTAACAAGTGTTGTGACCTTTGTCAGTGTTCTCTATATGATGTTTTCAATTAGTTGGCAATTAACGTTAATTGCTTTGATTATTGTTCCTTTGAGTTTGGTTGTTGTCTCATTAATTGCGCCTCGTTCGCAAAAGTTCTTTGCTGGACAACAAAAGAGTTTAGGACTTTTGAACAATCAAGTGGAAGAAACGTATGCGGGTCATACGGTTGTTAAGACTTTTAATAAAGAAGAAAAAAATATTGATATTTTTGAAAAACAGAATAATGATTATTATAAAAGTTCATGGAAAGCACAATTTATTTCTGGATTAATTATGCCAGCAATGAACTTTATTAAAAATATTGGCTATGTCTTTGTGGCAATTGTTGGTGGAATTAAGGTTTCACAAGGAACAATTACTTTAGGTAACGTCCAAGCCTTTTTACAATATGTGAACCAATTCTCACAACCAATCACTCAAATTGCCAACTTATCTAATACGATTCAAGCAACTGTAGCTTCTGCAGAACGAATTTTTGAAATCTTAGATGAAGAAGAATTGAAAGATGAAAGTAACGATGACTTACCAATTGCTGATAATGGTAATAAAATTTCCTTTGATCATGTTCAATTTGGTTACTCAGATAAGAAGCTTTTGATGACAGATTATAATTTGGATGTTAACGAAGGACAAAAGGTAGCAATTGTTGGACCTACAGGTGCTGGAAAGACAACGATTATTAACTTAATTGAACGCTTTTATGATGTCTCAGCGGGATCAATCCGACTAAATGGTGTCGATACTAAGAATTTGAAACGAGAAGATTTACGTAAGTCAATCTCGATGGTGCTTCAAGATACTTGGTTATTTACAGGTACTATTATGGAAAATATTCAATATGGTCGTGAAAATGCAACGGATGAAGAGGTTTATGCTGCAGCAAAAGCCGCTCATGTTGATACATTTGTTCGTCAATTACCAGATGGTTATCAAACTGTTCTGAATGAAGACGCTTCAAATATTTCACAAGGACAACGTCAATTGTTAACGATTGCTCGTGCATTTTTGGCTGACCCAGAAATTTTAATTTTAGATGAAGCAACGAGTTCAGTTGATACACGAACTGAAGTTTTGATTCAAAAAGCGATGGATACCTTATTAGATAGCCGAACAAGTTTCGTTGTGGCGCATCGTCTATCAACGATTCGTGATGCGGATAATATTATTGTAATGGATAATGGCTCAATTATTGAAACTGGAAATCATGATGCTTTGATTGCTAAAAACGGGTTTTATGCTGATTTATATAATAGCCAATTTGCAAACGGTACTATTTAAATTAAAAATAATGAGCTGAATTTGACCTTAGTTAAATTTGTGTTCATTATTTTTTCGTTTTTAAAATACTTGGGCATTCTTACCGGCTTTTAATCTTCTTCTTACGACGTTGATAATTTAGCGTATAATAAAAAAGACTCTAAAACAGTAGATGATTATTTAGAAAATGAGGTTTAATCATAATGAAACAATCACAAATTAGAAATTTTTCAATTATTGCCCATATTGATCATGGTAAATCAACTTTAGCTGATCGAATTATGGAAGAAACACAAACTGTCAGTGAACGTGAGATGTCTAGTCAATTGTTAGATTCAATGGCTGTTGAACAAGAACACGGGATTACAGTTAAATCACGAACGGTTCGTAGTTACTATACAGCTACTAATGGTGAAACTTACGAATATAATTTTATTGATACACCGGGACACGTTGATTTTTCATATGAAGTTTCGAAAAGTTTAGCTGCTAGTGATGGGGCTATTTTATTGGTGGACGCCACTCAAGGTGTGCAAGCACAGACGGTTGCAAATTACCGTTTAGCTAAAGAAAACAACTTAAAAATTATTCCAGTAATCAATAAGATTGATCATCCTAATGCTGATGTTGAAGAAACTAAAATTCAATTGATGGAATTAGCTGACGTTGATGAAGACGAAATGTTATTAATATCAGCTAAAACTGGGATTGGTGTTGATTTGGTTCTAGAGGCTATTAAAGACCGTATTCCAAAACCAATCGGTGATATTGAAGCACCACTTAAAGCATTAGTTTTTGATTCACATTTTGATGCATTTAAAGGAATTGTGGCTTATATTCGTGTCTTTGATGGTGAATTTAAAGCTAATAATTTACTTCGATTTATGCAACAAACGACTGATTTCCAAGTAGTAGAAGCAGGTATTTTTAAACCTGACATGGTGGCTGTTGATAGTCTACATGCCGGGGATGTTGGCTATGTTATTACAGGGCTAAAAGATCCTCAACTAGTTAAAATTGGGGATACGTTAACTTCTCAAAGTAACCCGACACCAGAAGCACTTCCTGGATATAAAGAATCAGAATCAATGGTTTTTGCTGGATTTTATCCTAAAGATAATAACTATAAAGAATTAAAATCAGCTATTCAAAAATTAGCTTTAAATGACTCATCTTTCCATTATAAAGAAGAAAAGTCAGATGCTTTAGGACTAGGATTTAGATGTGGATTCTTAGGGATGTTACATTTAAGTATTATTCGTGAACGTCTCGAAAAAGAATACCAATTAGGGGTGTTAACAACGACGCCTAATGTTACGTACCACGTTATTTTGAAAAATGGTAAAGAAGTTGTTGTTGATAATCCTGTCCAATTCCCTAATTTTTCTGAAATTGATCATGTTGAAGAACCATTTTTAGATGTTCATATGACCGTGCCAGATGAACAAGTGGGCGATATCATGAAATTAGCTGAAAAACGTAAAGGTATTTTCCAAGATATGTCATACAATTCTGGTCAAACTGAATTGAATTATGCGTTACCAACGTCTGAAATTGCCTATGATTTCTTCAATCAATTAAAATCATTATCACATGGCTATGCAACAATGGAAACGCAATTTAAAGGATATCAAACAGCAGACGTTGTTAAAATGGACGTTTTAGTTAACTATGCAACAGTCGATGCACTAGGGTTTGTTGTGCATAGACAAGATGCTGTGGAAATTGGTCAGAAATTAGTTGAGCAATTGAAATATTCAATTCCACGTAAATTATTCCCAATGCCAGTACAAGCAGTTATCGAAAATAAAGCTATTTCGCGTGCAAATGTACCGCCTCTTCGTAAGAGCGCAACAACAAGTAGTGATAAAAAGAATGCTGCCAAACAAGATATGCTACGCCGTCAAAGCGCTAATAAACGATTGGGCTCTAAGGCTGAAATGGAATTACCACAAGAAGTATTTAATGCAATATTGGAAGTTAACAATGATAACTAGTCTTTAGAAAGAAGGATTACAATGGGAGTTTTAGAAGTTCGCCAACTTTCCCATCAATTTGCGGATAAGCAATTATATGAGGATGCTCATTTTGAATTAAACACTGAGGATCATATGGGTATCATTGGTCAAAATGGTGCTGGTAAAAGTACATTAATCAAAATTATTACTGGACAAGAATTACCTGATGAAGGCGAAATCAAATGGAAAAAAAGTGCGACAATTGGCTATTTAGATCAATATGCTGAAGTTGCGGAAGGCATTACGGTTATTGAGTTTTTGAAGACAGCATTTCAACGTTTATATGATATTAGTGAAAAACAAACGCAGGCCTATACGGATTATGCTGAAAATATGGACGAGAAGTTGTTGGAAAAAGCGGGTAGATATCAAGAAGAACTTGAGGCAAAAAATTTTTATGATATCGATACAGAAATTGACCGTGTTCGAACTGGTTTAGGATTAGATGCAATTGAAAAAGACCATCAAGTTAGTGAATTAAGTGGTGGTCAGAGATCTAAGATTATCTTAGCTAAATTATTATTGGAAAATCCTGAAGTTATTTTATTAGATGAACCAACTAATTATTTAGATACGGAACATATTGATTGGTTAACTGAGTATTTAAATCAATTTGAAGGCTGTTTCATGGTTATTTCTCATGATTTTGAATTTTTACAAAATGTCACGAATACAATTATTGATGTTGCATTCGGTAAAATCACAAAATATCGTGGGAATTTTAAATCAGCTATTAAGCAAAAAGAAGCTAAAAAAGAAGCGCAACTAAAAGCTTTCCAGAAACAACGCCTTCAAATTGAAAAAGATGAGGCTTATATTCGAAAGAATAAAGCTGGAACGCGTGCCACAATGGCTAAGTCTAGACAAAAAAGATTAGATAAAATTGAGCGTGTGACACCGCCAAGTGATACTGTAAAAGGTAAATTTGATTTTCCTTATCTAGATACTGGATCCGCATCAACGCTTGCCGTTAAAAATTTATCAGTTGGTTATAAAACGCCATTACTATCACCAGTAACTTTTTCATTATCACATCAAGAAAAAGTTGTCTTAAAGGGATTTAACGGAATTGGTAAATCAACAATGATTAAGTCAATTTTGAAGTTAATTCCAACGTTTGGTGGAACTGCTGAATTTTCTGATTCTGTTGTTGTTAATTATTTTGATCAAGATTTAATTTGGGATAATAAAGAAATGACACCTCTTCAAATTATTCAAGATGAATACCCTGAATTGGAACCTAAAACGATTCGTCGCCGATTGGCTAAATCAGGGATTAATGCTGCGAATACAATGAAACCTATTAATATTTTGAGTGGTGGGGAACAAATGAAAGTTAAGTTGAGTTTAGTTGAATTGAAACCAAGTAACTTTTTAATTTTGGATGAACCAACTAATCACTTGGATGATGATACAAAAGACGCGCTACAAAAGGCAGTCCGACGTTTTCCTGGAAATGTTTTATTGGTCAGTCATGAAGCACCATTTTATGAATCTTGGATTGATAAAGTGTTTGATGTTGAAGCAATAAGAATTCAAAAATAGTGATAATAGCCTTGGAAAGTAATTTTCTAAGGCTATTTATCTGCACAAAAAAAGCACCAACCGAAGTTGATGCTTTCCTGTTATGGTACTTACCGAAGTAAATAGATTGTATGAATTCCACAAAACAGTGACAATCAGACATACCTACAATGCGGTAGGTAAAAAATGCCCCATTTTCGAACTAATCACTAGCCGCCGCAGCGGAACAACCGAAGTTGTCTGATTTTACTCGACTCATCGCATAACTTAATCATAGCACAAAATTAATATTTCGTATAGTTCTATTTACCCCAAAGGAATTGGATAACAGCTTTATCAACCTGTAAATTTCTATGAAGTTTACTATGTTGTGCATCTTCACCAGTAATTTTAAGCTCGTCATACGATTTTACTTGGCCTTTTAATAGATAGTTCATTGAACGGGCAGAAGCAATGCTGACAGATGTATCAGAATTTGAGCCATCATTCACATCGCCATAAATAACAAAGACTTTTGCGGTTGATGGGAAATTTTTTCGTTTGCTATAGTAACTTTGGTAGTTTGCTGTTTTAATAGCAGGTTCGTCATTTTTCAAGAAGTAATTTTTATTGGCTTTTTCGTCCATTCCGAGGACCCCATTAATTGGACCAGCAATTGGAACAAATTTATTTAGGATAGGAGAAGATTTTTTTCTGACAGATTCAGCCCAGTACATTGCAGATGAGCCACCCATTGAATGTGTAACAAGATTGATTTTTTTAATATCGTATGATGCTTTTAAATAATCAGTTATCTTACCAATCCATCTGCCCTCTTCAGGAATTTGAGCATCACTACGCGCAAATATAACTTGAACAATTGGATTTTTTTCAGTATATTTCCATCTACCCGTATAAGTGACATCACCAGTTGAAGAGACGGTTGCTGTTAGAACTTTTTTTGCCTTACCAGATTTTTCTGCTGAGGCAATCATGTCGTTAGTTGAGTTAGCTGTACCGCCGTATCCATGAATGTATAAGGTTGGTGTTTGTGAAATACTTTTCTCTGTTTCTACCGATTTAGGTATACTGTTATGCAATAGTAAAAAGCCAATACCTAATCCTAAAATCAATAAGATGGTTATTAATATACCGTATTTTTTCATTAGTGGTTTCCTTTGCATAGTAAGTTATTTGCTTTCATTATAAGCTACCGGGTCTTGACGTTCAAATTTAAAGCAAGTTATGGTAAGCTATATGCGAAGATAACTAAGAAAGCTGAGGATGAGCAAATGTTCATAGTGAAATCAACTAGAGATATAAGTAGTCAAATATATAAGGATGCATTATCAATTAGAAAAACGGTTTTTGTTGGAGAACAGAATGTGCCAATGGAATTGGAAATTGAAAACGAATCAGAAGCTATTCATTTTGTGGGTTATAAAGATGAAGAACCTGTTGTGACAGCACGTGTACTTAGCGAAGACTCTGAAACGTGGCATGTCCAGCGAGTTGCAACATTGAAAGCGGCTCGTGGACAACATTTAGCAACAGATATCCTAACGTTTATTGAAGGATTTTCAACAGTCTACGGAATTAAATACTTAACCTTAGGTGCACAAGATCAAGCCCAAAATTTTTATTTGAAACTAGGATATGAGGTTGAAGGTGAAGGCTTTATGGACGCAGGAATTCCACATCACACAATGATAAAAACAATCGAAGGAGCCTAGATGGCAAAAGAAACTTTATTTTCAAAATTACTAACGGATGAACGATATACATTTGCGAGTGAACTTGGTAGTAAATATCATAAAGACGCTAGTCAAATTTTATTTACTTACTTGAAGTTAATGGCTGAGGGGACACAAAACCAGTCAAAATCATTACAGAAAAGTCTGCCAGAAATCGATAAAAAATTTCAAAAGTATTTAGAAAACTAGAGATAGAAGGTACTTACAGTGAATAATAATCCATTAGCCAATCTTATGAAGCAAGATAAGTTAATTGTCGGTATTAGTGAAATCAGTAAAATGACAGGTGTTTCAACACGACAGTTAAGATATTGGGAACAAAAAGGCTATATTGAAAGTATTTCAGATGAGAAGGCAAAGTCGCGAGAATATCGTTTAGATATGGTCATAAAAGTCAGTCTTATAAAAGAAGAGTTAGATGAAGGATACACATTGGTTGCGGCGATTGAACACGTTAACGGAAAAATGGATATTTTTAGACAATTTAAACACTTTTTGATTGATCGTGTTTCAGATGTTGGTAAACAAGGAAATAAAACAGTTTTTGATATGGGCTATTTTGATGACTCCAAAAAGCAGCGTTTATTTGCGGTAATAGATGAAAAAGGGACACGTTTTGAACTCAGAGATGTTTAATAAAAAGAATTATAAAATAAAATCATAAAAAGGTTGCAACCGTTTACATTTGTGTTATACTTAATTTGTAGCAAGGAAGGCTATCGAAATCCCTGAACAAAATAAAACTGAAGTCACTTTTTTAAACTCACTTAATGGTTTTTAAAAACGAAGTTAGTTGGACAATGTTTAGTACTGAAGATAGTTGAAAAATGTAACACAAGTTAATGACGTTGAGAGATGTCAAGCAAGGCGTATTAAAACGGTGCCGGTCTTGAGCATTAAAAAGCAAATCAAGACACATCAAGTTAGATGATGTTTACTCCGATGAATTTAGAATTTTGGTAGTGTGAACGTCGTGAGACGTCGAACAAGGTTTTAAAACGGTGCTAGTCTTGAGCGCTTAAAAGCAAATCAGGACACATCAATTAAGATGATGGTTTAAGTTTCCAATGTACGGCAAGTTAATGACGTTGAGAGATGTCAAGTAAGGCGTATTAAAACGGTGCCGGTCTTGAGCATTAAAAAGCAAATCAAGATATCGAATTTTGATGATTTAAGTTGTAGTAGAACGAATAATTGGATTTAGAGGTATTTGGTCTTGGAGAAACGTTTGAAATCGAATGGATAACAAATCGCTCAAAGGGCGTCGTTCGATAATATATGATTCAAAACATATAAAAGCGACTTCACAGAACTAAATAAGTATAAAGATATAGAGGCGAAATATATTAATAATCAAGTAAAATCGACTCTCGGTAACACGGGTTTCGGCTTTCCTTCTACAAAAAGATAGGATTCAAGACATTTCTTAAAACAAATGCTTGAATCCTATTTTAATGCAGTGAATTATGATTTTTAGCTTACATTTAGGTATTTTAAAATGAAAGGTTAGGTATTCCTAAAAAATAAGTTACAATTCAATCGTTATTCTGATATAATAAATCTATTATTAAGAAAATGGAAGTGAATTGATTAACTAATGACAAAAAATGAAAGATCGAATATGACACCTATGAAGGAAGATTATTTAAAAATTATTTTTGAATTAGGCGGTACGCAAAAGAAAATATCGAATAAACAGATTGCGCTTAGTCTGAACATTGCGGCCGGATCAGTTACAGAAATGGTCAATAAACTAGTTAAAGAAGAGTTAGTAGAACATACGCCATACGCAGGGATTTCGTTAACGAAACCTGGGATATTATTGGCAGAAGATTTAGTTCGTAAGCATCGTTTATGGGAATGCTTCTTAGTTTATAAATTAAATTATAAACTACAAGATGTTGACGGTGAATCAGAGTTACTTGAACATGTGACAAGTGAGTACTTGCTTGATCATTTGAGTGAATTCTTGGGTCATCCAACACACTGTCCTCATGGCGGTGTGATACCTGACAAAGAAGGTAACTATGAGGAAGATAGCCATCTCGTTTTAGAAGCAGTAGAAGATAACACTAAAGTTGTGATTGAACGATTCATTGATAATCATGATTTGTTAACTTATTTAGATGATTTAGAATTACACATTGGTGATAAATTAACAGTTGTTTCTCATGCGCCTTTTGAAGGTCCAGTTGAAATCAAATTAGAAAATACTGGTGAGGTTAGAAATATTAGTTATAAAGCCGCTCATTATATTTTTGTGAAGTAGGTATTATGATAACAAAAGAAATTTTTATTAAATAGCTAAAGACTGTTGATATCAAATAGATATCAGCAGTCTTTTTTTGGAAATATAGCAATATTTAATAACTGGTAAAATGATTTAAGGTTAGCCTAAACTTTTTGTTTACAATGTATAAAGTTTGAGTATAATAAGGAATTGAGAAGAAAAGAATTTAAAGGAGTGGTAAAAAATGTCGAAAGAAGTACAAGAACCAAAAATGACTACCACAACAAATAGTGCTAGTTTGGAAGAAGTAAATGGATCAGTAGAAGTTCCAAAAAGTGCCGGATTTTTACGAACTTTATGGGCTTTTAGTGGACCAGGTGCATTAGTCGCTGTTGGTTACATGGATCCAGGTAACTGGATTACATCAATTGTCGGTGGTGCACAATACCGTTACTTACTATTATCAGTCGTTATTTTCTCCGGACTTATCGCTATGTTAATGCAATATATGGCTGCTAAGTTAGGTGTCGTAACAAGAATGGATTTAGCACAAGCAATTCGTGATCATACTAATAAACCGGTTGGATTTTTATTATGGATCATGACAGAATTAGCAATTATGGCAACAGATATAGCCGAAGTAATTGGTGGAGCGATTGCTTTACAATTACTTTTTGGAATTCCATTAACAGTCGGCGTTATGATAACTATATTAGATGTTTTCTTACTATTATTATTAACAAAATTAGGATTTAGAACAATTGAAGCGATTGTTGCAACATTGATTGCATCAATTTTAATTATTTTCCTTTACTTAGTTGCCTTATCAAAACCAAGTTTAGCAGGTATCATGGGTGGTATTTTACCAAGAGCATCAATCGTTATGAACCATGATCAATTAACATTAGCTTTAGGTATTATTGGTGCAACAGTAATGCCTCATAACTTGTACCTTCACTCTTCAATTGCACAAACACGTCAGTACGATTCAACTGATGAAGAAGAAGTTGCAAAAGTTGTGCGCTTTACAACTTGGGATTCAAATATCCAATTATTTGGCGCAACAATTGTTAACAGTTTACTTTTACTTTTGGGGGCTGCTTTATTCTTTGGACATGCAGATCAATTACAAGCATTCGGTGATTTATACCGTGCATTAAGTGATAATACAATTGCCAAAGGGATTGCATCACCTGTACTTTCAACTTTATTTGCCGTAGCTTTACTGGCTTCTGGGCAAAATGCAACGATTACCGGAACCTTGACTGGTCAAATTATAATGGAAGGTTTCATACATTTAAAAATGCCATTATGGGCCCGTCGATTGGTTACACGTATCATAGCAGTTATCCCCGTTATGATTGCCGCAATCATTTGGGGTGGGACAGAAGGCGTATTAGATAATTTACTTGTTTATTCACAAGTGTTCTTATCAGTAGCCTTACCATTTACGATGATTCCATTAATCTGGTTTACATCTTCTAAAAAATATATGGGTGAACGATTCGTTAATCCACTTTGGGTATCAATTATTGGTTGGGCAGCCGCAATCGGGTTAACTATTTTAAATGTTCAATTAGTCTTCAATTTAGTCATTCAATTTTTCCAAGAAGTTTTATAAAATAAGGAGGAAATTCATATGAAAAAAAGTTTTGAGTTACCAAAGCATAAGAACATTCTTGTCGGCGTCGATAATTCGGCAGATGCCCAATTAGCATTCTTAGAAGCGGTTAGTCATGCTTTAGATGATGATTCTCTGCTGCATATTGTAACTGTTCTGGAGTCGGATGATTTGAATGTTTTTCAGGTATTAACAAAAGATACATTAGCTGAAAAACGTTTGAAGGTTGAAAAACAACTTCAAGAGTATAAACAAAGCGCATTAGATGCTGGTGTTAAGGAAGTACACATTGTTCTTGCTGAGGGTGAACCTGGTGAAACGATTGTCAAAGATGTTATTCCTGACGTTAAACCTGATTTAGTCGTTGTTGGATCAGCTATAACTAAAGGGATTGGTAAGTACTTAGGTAGCCAAGCATCATACGTGGCTAAGTATTCTCCCGTTTCAGTTATGGTTGTTCGTTAATAGAAAAAAGTTATACAAAATGGTTGAATCTTATAAAGATTTAACCATTTTTATTTGGAAAACGTTTACTTGTTTATTTATATATAAGGTTTATGTTATGCTTTTATGTATAACATAAATAGGAGCATGATGATGATATCAAATTATATTTCAATATTAAAAAACGAGTTTAAAGGTTATAATGCAACAAAATTAGCTAAAGATTTTATGGCAGGTTTAACGGTAGCTGCAGTTGCTATTCCGTTAGCCTTGGCATTTGGTGTCTCAAGTGGGGCAACAGCTGCTGCTGGGTTAATCACAGCCATTGTTGCTGGGATTTTGATAAGTACCTTATCTGGGGCATATTATCAAATATCAGGACCAACTGGAGCGATGGCCGCAGTATTAATGGGTGTTATTGCACAATATGGATTAAAAGGGGTTTTTATTGCTACATTGATTGCCGGAGTGATTTTATTGTTAGCCGGTATATTTAAATTAGGCGTTTTAACGACTTTTATTCCTGCCCCTGTTATTACAGGATTTACATCAGGAATTTCAATTATTATTGCTTTCGGGCAATTAGATAATTTTTTTGGTACGCATTCAAACGGAAGTAGTTTAATTGAAAAAATTGGTAGTTATCCTAGCTTAGGTTTTCAACCTAAGTTGGCAACGACTTTGATGGCAATTTTAGTTGTTATTGCACTTTTTATTTTTCCAAAAAAATGGAATAAAGTTATTCCTGCATCGTTGATTGCAATTATTGTTACTACGGCAATTACAATGATATTTAAATTAGATGTCGCAACAGTTGGCGAGATTCCAACAAGTGTTATCAGTGATGATAGATTACATTTAGGTGCATTAAATCTTCAAACAGTTAAAAATCTAATTATTCCTGGCGCAAGTATTGCTTTACTGGGAATGATTGAAAGTTTATTATGCGGGGCATCTGCTGGTCGCATGACAGGTAAAACCTTAGATAGTAATCAAGAATTAATCGCTCAAGGTATTGGAAATATGATTTTACCATTTTTTGGTGGTATTCCAGCAACGGCTGCGATTGCTAGAACGAGTGTAGCAATTAAATCAGGTGCACAGACGCGATTGACAGGCGTTTTCCATGCACTTGCGTTATTAGTTTCAATGCTTTTATTGGCACCAATCATGTCACAGATTCCTTTATCGGCATTAGCTGGCGTGTTAGTTGTGACTTCATGGCGGATGAACGAATGGTCAGCTATCAAGTATCTCTTTAAAAATAAATTTAAAAGTGCTTTAATTCTATTTTTCTTAACATTAATAAGTACCGTTATTTTTGATTTGAGTACGGCGATTATGGCCGGTGTTTTAGTCGGGATCGTTATTTTTGTGGCTAAGAGTTCTATTTTAGATGTTGTTGTTGAAGATGTTGATTTAAGCAAAGTCGAAACAACACAAGATAGATTAAAAGATGATTGGGCAGTTGTCTACATCACTGGACCACTATTTTTCATGTCTGCGGATCGATTAGATAAGGCACTACAGCCACTTCATGAACGAGATTTAGTTATCTTTTCATTGCGAGGCGTACCATCAATTGATAATACAGCAATGGCTGTTATTCAGGATTTCTATAGTGATGCTCAGACTAAAAATCATGAAGTGATTTTTTCTTCAGTTCAACCAAATGTAATGAGAATGTTTGAACGATCTGGCTTTAAAGATGTGGCTGGGGAAGAAGCCTTTTATTTCTCAGTTGATCGTGTTCTAAAGGAAATACTATAAGATGTACATTATTGACAAGGATATTTAGGCATGTTAAGATTCATTCAACTTAATAAATAAAAGTTAACACATAAGTAGTCATTTATCTGGGAGTCAGAAAGTTGGTGGTTGATGCGAACCAATCAGGATAAATTAACCAAATACGTTAACGTTATTTTAAACATCGGATAAATATCTAGAACCGTTATCATCTAGTGAGTGAGAATTTGGGTTCTCAATTAAACTGGGTGGTACCACGGCTAGAGTCGTCCCTGATACAATATTTAATATTGTATCAGGGACTTTTTTTGTCCAGAAAAGGAGTGTTAAAAATGAAAAATATAAATTGGGGTCAGTTTCGATATCAAACTTTTCATGATAAATACTAGAATCGACTAAAAAATAGGAGTGTTTACTAATGAAAAATAAATTATCGTTTACAGAAGCAGCAAGTGTTTTAGTAGTAATGTTGATTATTATGGGATTTGGTGTAATTAAGTTTGGGTTATCACCTCAAACACCAGTTATGTTAGTGATTGGGTTGTTAATTTTATGGGCTAGAATTCGTCATTTTTCATGGGATGAGATTCACGCGGGTATCAAGGATGGAATGAGTACAGGGTTAATTCCCATCTTTATTTTTATTTTGATTGGCTCATTGATTGCGACTTGGATTGCGGCAGGAATTATTCCAACCTTAATGATTTGGGGATTTAATCTGATTAGTGTTCAATTCTTTGTGCCTTCCGTTTTTATTGTCTGTGCTATTATCGGATTATCAATTGGGAGTGCCTTCACTTTAATTTCAACTGTGGGTATCGCACTATTCGGTATGGGGATGACGATGGGGGTTAATCCTGCACTAGTGGCAGGAGCAATTATTTCAGGTGCTATCTTTGGGGATAAAATGTCTCCCTTATCAGATTCAACGAACTTAGCAGCTGCCATTGGAGAATCTGATTTATTTAAACATATTAAAAATATGATGTGGACAACAATTCCTGCTTTTGTAGGATCTTTAATTTTATATTTCATTTTGGGAAGTGGTAGTATGGCAGCAAATATGGATAAAATCAATCATACGATTTCAATTTTATCTAGTCACTTTTCAATCACAGCTTGGGCGGCATTACCAATTATCTTAATGTTTGTCTGTGCCTGGTTAAAAATTCCAGCTATTCCAACGTTATTTATCAATATTGGTGTATCGTTAGTTATGTTATTTATTCAAAAACCATTTACGAGTTTACAAGATGTTGCGGCGTTGATTCAGTCAGGATTTGTTTCTAAAACTGGAGATGCAAATGTGGATATGCTGTTAACACGAGGTGGCGTTTCAAGTATGATGGGAACCGTGTCATTAATAATTTTAACTTTAACGTTAGGCGGCTTACTAATGAACTTCAATATTATTGAAGTCGTTATGGAACCTTTAGTTAAACGTTTAAATTCATCTGGTAAATTAATTACGGCAACTATTTTTGCTGGAATTGGAGTTAATTTATTTGTTGGAGAACAATACTTATCAGTTATTTTACCTGGAAAAGCGTTTAAACCCGCTTTTGATAAATCAAAATTAGATAATTTAGCCTTAAGTCGTGCACTTGAAGATGGCGGAACAGTGATTAATTACTTAATCCCTTGGGGTGTAGCTGGTGCGTTTGCAGCAAGCACGTTGGGAGTTCCAACGCTAGACTACTTACCATTTGCGTTCTTTAGCTTACTATCGCCTGTCTTTTCAATCATTAGTGGTTGGACGGGAATCGGGTTACGTGCAAAGAGAGCCTAATAAAAACGGGTCACAATGAATTTTATATTCGTTGTGACCCGTTTTTTTGTTATTTCTCATTCTTATTGAGTGTAATTAAGTACATTGTCATGAAGATGGCGATTAAAACCATGACTGTCCCAAAAAGTGGCGTCATACCTAATCCGAGATTAGAAACAACTTGTCCACCAATTAAAGAGCCTAACGTAATGCCAATATTGAAAGCAGAAATATTTAGCGACGATGCTAAAGTAATATCTTTAGGGGTATATTTTTCAGCTAATTGAACAACGTATAGTTGTAATCCTGGAACATTCATAAAGGCGAATAGTCCTAAGGCCATAACGGTTAATAAACCTAGAATTGACATTTTAGCAGTAAAGAAAAGGATAAATAAGACGACTGCAAGTCCGATAAACATTTTTAATAATGCTTGGAGCGGATTATGGTTTGCTAAACGGCCGCCAATCGTATTTCCAAGGGCAACCATCAATCCGTAGACGATTAAAATGATAACAACAGCACTTTCACTGTAACCCATTGAAGTTTCTAAGAGTGGCGTAATATACGTATAAACAACGAATGTCCCACCGTAACCTAAGGCGGTTAATGATAACGTAATCAATAGATATTTGTTCTTAAGGACACGGATAAAACCATGCGCATCAGATTTTCCAGGAATTGGTAAACCATTTGGTACGAGGAAAAAGTTGGCGATTAAACCAATTAGTCCAATGATACTAATAAAAATAAATGATCCATGCCAACTAGTATGTTGACCAATAAATGTACCTAAAGGAACACCGGTTACAGTTGCAACGGTTAAACCAGTAAACATGACTGAAATAGCACTAGCACGTTTTGAAGGTTCAACAACATCAGCCGCAATAACGGAAGCGATTGTCATGAATATACCGTGAGACAATGCAGAAATAATTCGACCAATTAATAAAATTGAAAAAGTTGGTGCAAATGCTGCAACTAAATTACCAACGATAAATAACGCCATGATACTTAAGAGTAATTTTTTTCGATCAAATTGGCCAGTTAAAATAGTTAGAACGGGTGCACCTATTGTGACACCGAATGCATATAATGAAACGCTAAGTCCTGCCTGACTTAATGAAATACCAAAATCTTTGACTAATAAGGGGATGAGCCCAACGCTAATAAATTCTGTTGATCCGATTGCGAAAGCACTAATAGCCAATGCTAAGAGTGTTAGGGATGGTGATATTTTTGGTTTTTCCATAAGTTTGTAAAGCCTCCTTGATTTTTGTTGGAATAATGCTACAATTTATGATTATACGTGTACGCAACAATAAGACAATAACGTACTAAAAAGTGCTATAGGAACTTTTTAGTGCCTATAGGAGGAAGAATGGAAGATAAAACATATAATATTGGTGTTGAAGCGACTTTAGAAGTCATTGGCGGAAAATGGAAAACAATTATTTTATGCCATTTACGTGGTGGAAAAAGAAGAACTAGTGAGCTGAAACGTGCAATTCCGAAAATAACCCAAAAAATGTTAACGCAACAATTACGTGAATTGGAAGCCGATGGGATTATCTCTAGACATATCTATGAACAGGTACCACCAAAAGTAGATTATCAATTGACTGAATATGGTGAGTCTTTGAGTACTATATTAAATAAATTGTGTGTTTGGGGCGAAAAACATGTTGATCGGTTAAATGAGCAAGACCAACATGTTGTTTTAATGAATCGAGATAAAGTGTCATAACTGTCATTATTGATTGCTATTCGAGAAATGTAGCTGGCAGTTACTGTTGTTCATATGTTATGGCATAATCTGGTAATTGCTGTATAATAATCATTTACAGTTATTTATAAAAATTATTGAAAGAAAGTATGAGAATTAAATGTTAGCAAACTTATATGGACCATTTTTTGATCTAAACAATTGGAAAACAGTTGTCGAATCAAGTAGTGATTGGATAATTATCCTATCATTAGCAGTAATCGAATGCTTATTATCAGTGGATAACGCAATTGTATTAGCTGCACAAACACAAAAATTACCAAGTAAAAAAGAACAAGAAAAAGCATTATTTTACGGATTATGGGGTGCATATATTTTCCGGTTCATCATTATTGGAATTGGAACATTTTTAATTGATTTCTGGGAAATTAAAGTAATTGGCGCTGGGTATCTTATTTACCTATCAGCCCATTATTTCTTTTCAAAAATTAAAACGCCAAAACCTAAATCAGAGAAAAAAAGTAATGGACGAAAAGGTCCATTCTCATTGTTTTGGTCAGTTGTTATTTCAATTGAGATGATGGATATTGTTTTTTCAATTGATTCTGTCTTAGCATCGTTAGCAATTTCGACAAATCCAGTCATTGTTTTAATCGGTGGGATGTTTGGAATTTTAGCCATGCGTGGGATTGCGACATTGATTATGAAGTTGATGAAGGTTGTTCCGGAGTTAGAATCAATGGCTTACTTGCTAATCGCATTAATTGCGGTGAAGTTATTCCTTTCTATCCCTCAAATTGGTATCGAAGTTTCAGCAGTACTTTTTGCTGGAATTGTTTTTGGGGCTATTATATTAACGACTTTAATTCATATGTATAATATTCAGAATAAAAAATAACGAAACGAAGGCGATAAAATGGTCACAAAAGTAACAGATAAAACGCTCGCGGAACATACAGATTCCGGATTAACAATTGTTGATTTATGGGCTCCTTGGTGTGGTCCATGTCGTATGATGGAACCTGTTATTGATGAATTAGAACAAGAATTCAAAGATGATATGCAATTTGTAAAGTTGAATATTGATGAAAATAAAGAAACAGCATTGGAATATGATGTCATGAGTATTCCGAGTTTTCTATTATTTAAAGATGGCAAAGCAATTGAAAAAGTTGTTGGTTATCATGATAAGAGTAAATTTTCAAAGTATTTAAGTGAAAAAGTTGCTCAAAATAAAGCAGTATAAATAAAATCCCACTACAAATTTTGTAGTGGGATTTTATTTTAGGCTTAACTATTATTAATGGCAGTCGTAACCTTAAAGGTGCATACTAAAGAAAATTATAAAAGGAGATTATTATGAAAAAAATTGGGTTTATTGGAACGGGCGTTATGGGCTCAGCAATTGTTAGTTATTTATTGAAAGCGAACTATGAAGTAACCGTGTTTAATCGAACCAAATCAAAGACAGATGACTTAGTTAGCCAAGGGGCAATATGGGCTGATTCGCCACAATTGGTTGCGGCTAAAAGTGATATTATCTTCTCGATGGTTGGTTTTCCTGCAGATGTAGAAGCAATATATTTTGAAGAAAATGGTATTTTTGCTGGTGCTAAAAAAGGCGCAATTGTAGTTGATATGACAACAAGTACACCAACACTAGCGAAAAAAATTGGTGATTACGCGGAAACTCATGAGTTGTTTGCGTTAGATGCACCTGTTTCTGGTGGTGATATTGGTGCAAAGAATGCGAAGCTAACAATTATGGTTGGTGGACACAGTGATGTATATGAACAAGTGAAACCTATTTTTGAAAAGATGGGAACAACAATTGCCTTGTTTGGTGGTTATGGATCAGGCCAACATGTAAAAATGGCTAATCAAATTATGATTGCTGGAACAATGACCGGAATGACTGAGCTGTTAGTTTACGCTAAGGCAGCAAACTTAGACTTGGAAAGTGTCATTAAAACAGTTGGCGGGGGAAGTGCAGCAAATTGGAGTTTAGACAATTATGCGCCCCGAGTTTTAAGTGATGACTATACACCAGGATTCTTTGCAAAACATTTTCTTAAAGATTTGCGTATTGCATTAGACGAAGCAGAAAAAATGAATATTAATCTACCCGCAACAAAAGAAGCTAAAGTACTATATGAAAAATTAGTTGATGAAGATGGATTAGGTAATGACGGTACACAAGCATTAGTTAAATTGTGGTGGAAATAAATAAGTCGATACAACTAATAAATAAGACCATTTCAATATGAGATAGTCTTATTTATTTTTGATGATTTTAACCAGCCAATTTGTAATAAGTAATAAAAACAGCATCAAAATAGTAATTAGACCAATAGATAAGGCAAATTTTGATAGTAGAGTCATCATTAAAGTCTGGTGATTAAATAGAGTTAAGAAATAATAAAAGATAATGATTAAAAGTGCTAATAAACTGAATCCAAGACCAAATCCTTTTCTATCTGCTGAGCTTAAATCAAAACCACCAATTGTAATAGATGTTGTGATTAACAACCACAGGATAAGTCTTAATGACCAAGATTGAAATAACGAGGTGAATAGGTTAAATAACGATTGAGTATTAAATGCTTGGTTAACTAGCATTGTTGATAGTAGATTAAAAGAGTGAGGTAGCAGTAGAATAAAAAGGCCAATAATTACGATTGAACAGCCAATGATGGGCGCAATACCGGCCATTGCTTGTCCAATTTTACCACGCATATTTTTAGGTGAGCTATAACGAACGAATCCAAGTGAGTTATCACCAATTTCGGGATGTGGACGTTTAATTAATTTAACTTCAATGGCGTGAAATCCAAATAAAAAAGCCATTATAGCATGACTTGCTTCATGGATAATAATACCCAATGAACCCAAGTATAATTGTTGATTTAATGATAATTGTTTTTTTGTATTACTGTTCACAGCTGTTAGTAAAAAAGCAGCTACAAGAAGTGGTATAACACTAAGAAAAATCAATGTTATTAGCGTATAAATGGTTTGCATCCTTAAGACCTCCTTCGTGATTAAAATATTAGCACGATTCTTAATATTTAGAAACAAAAAAGAGACTGCTGGGAAGGCAGTCTCTAGGGAGTAAGTTGTAGAGCTAATAAATTAGCTCTCTCTCTCATTACTTTGGAGGAGAAATGAAAAAGTATAAAGGTTAGTTATTTATGTTGTTTTGGGATAAGTTCAATATACAACATGAACCTTAAAATAACCTTAACATTAAGAAAAAATTTAAAAATAATCAAAAGTTTTTTTGGAATGCGCTTTCAATTACATTATATGTCCTTTATAATATTGGTATAGACCTTAATAATATTTAGGAGGAATAATAATGGGAAAATTAGGTATTTCAATTTATCCAGAACGATCAAATTATAATGATGATACAGCATATTTAGATTTGGCATGTAAATACGGGTATAAAAGAGTCTTTACGAGTTTACTCCAAGTGACAGATGGTAAAGATAAGGTATTATCAGAATTTAAAAAGACAGTTGCTTACGCAAATAAACTTGGTATGGAAGTAATGGTTGATATCAATCCTGATTTATTTGAACAACTAAATATTAGTTATCAAGATTTAAAATTCTTTGACGATATGGGTGCATATGGTGTTCGATTAGATTTAGGATTTACAGGTGCAGAAGAAGCAGCAATGACACGCAATCCATATGACTTAAAAATAGAAATAAATATGAGTTCTGGGACTAACTATGTGGATAACATTATGAGTTATTCACCAAAAAGAGAGAACTTATTAGGTTCACATAATTTTTATCCACATGAATACACAGGATTAGAGTATAACTTTTTTGTAGCTTGCAGTGAGAAATTTAAAAAATACAATTTAAATACGGCAGCTTTTGTTAATGCTAAGTCAGCTACTTTTGGACCTTGGCCAACTGCTGATGGACTATGTACATTAGAGGATCATCGACATTTAGATATTGCCACACAAGTTAAACATATGGTGATGACAGATTTAATTGATGATGTGATTATCGCAAACGCGTACGCTTCAGAAAATGAATTAAAAGCAGCATCAGAAGCATTCAACGCCAATTATCCGACGATTAAAATTGAAACGGCAGATGAT
Organism: Dellaglioa sp. CoH-57-MRSF-18; assembly: GCF_056781995.1. The sequence continues at coordinate 146,976 of NZ_JBXAXX010000001.1, read as the reverse complement.
ATTACTGAGGTTGAAAAAGTAGTATTATTTGATAATATTCATAGTTACCGCGGAGATCGTTCAGCGTATCTTTTACGTTCGACAATGACACGGGTTGTGTATAAAGATAAAGAATTTCCTGCACATAATACAAAATTAATTAAGCGTGGTGACGTCTTAATTGATAATGAAGGTTATGGACAATATAAAGGTGAAACACAAATTGCTTTAAAAGAAATGAAAAATGATGGTCGTGTAAATATTGTTGGGCATATTATAGATGATGAATTATTCTTACTCGATTTTTTGAAACCATGGAGTCAATTTAAACTAAGCCAAGATTAGCCTAAATGGATCACTAGATAATTTCTAGTGGTCCATTTTAATTTGGTATTAACTAGATAATTCGGTAAAATGAAGTAGTAAATGTAAAATTGATAAGAAGGTCATAAAATGAATTATATAATTGTTGCATTGTTTGCTTTTTTTGGTGGAATAAGTCGGTACTTACTTGGTTTAACGATTATTCAACCAAATGGATTCCCACTGGGGACATTAATGATTAATGTCGTAGGGTGCTTTATTTTGGCGTTCTTAGTTCAGTATATTGAAACAACCGAAAAAGTCCCAGATTGGTTAACTTTGGGGATAAAAACAGGTTTTATAGGTGCTTTTACAACGTTTTCAACATATAGTTTGGAAGCTGTAAAGTTAATAGAGACGCAACAATGGGGCTATGCACTCATCTATGTGTTAGTAACGATTATAGGTGGACTTTCCATGACATTACTTGGTTATTCATTAGGCAATCGGATTGGAGATTGGCGAATGGAGAGTGAACGTTCATGATGACACTATTAGTTGGGATTGGCGCTGCAATCGGTGCTATGTTAAGATATGGGATAACAAATTTAAGTAATCGATATCTAACTGATCAATTTCCAGTTGGAACGTTATTAATTAATCTGATAGGTAGTTTTATTTTAGGTCTTTTAACAGGAATTAATTTATCTAGTCCGATGTTAGTCTTACTTGGTACTGGAACAATGGGTGGTTTTACAACCTTTTCAACGTATAACTTTGAATTGGTTAAATTAATTAAAAGCCAAAAAATATCGTTATTCATGATTTATTTATTAGCTAGTTATATTGTTGGTGGCTTGATGACACTGTTAGGATTAGTTATTGGTCGCCAAATGGTTAGTTAAATTAAAGTATTCGAGCATAATGTGTGATAGGATAGTAAAAATAGGGATGTGAAATAATGAAAATTGCTGTATTAACGGATAGTTCAGCTTATCTTACAGATGAGATTGTTGAACAATTAGATATTAAAGTAGTAAATAACCCAGTATTATTTGGAAATCATGTCTATCATGAAAATGCCGATTTAACGGCAACTCAATTTTATCAATTATTAAAAACAGAAGATGTTTTACCAACAACTTCCCAGGTATCGATGGGTGAAATGGAAGAAAAATTTAAGGCACTTGCTGCTGAAGGCTATACAGATGTTATTTGTATCCATTTATCATCAGGTATTAGTGGATTAGTTGGTAATCTTGAAGCTTTCGCATCATCTGTTTCGGCCATCAATGTGCATGTTTTTGATTCGAAAATTGATTGCGCGGGGATGGGTAACATGGTTCAATTGGCTGCCACATTAGCTAATAAAGATAAAAACGTTATGGAAATACTTGAAAAGTTAGCCGAATTAAGAGAAACAACACGGGTTCTTTTTGTTGTTGATGATTTAAATCATTTAATGAGGACCGGTCGTTTATCAAATCATTCAGGTTTTGTTGGAAACATATTGAAAATTAAACCGATTTTAACTTTTGATAAAGAAGGTAAAATCGTTGCTATTGGTAAAGAACGCAAAATGAAAAATGCCTATTCTGAAATTAAAGCTCAATTCTCAGAAGCAACACGTTCACTTGATTATCCAGTTCAAATTAATTTAATTGATGCGAATAATCCGGAACTTCAAGCTGAATGGGGACAAGACTTGAGAACTAGTTTTCCTAAAATGAAATTTGAATCGGGTTATATTGGACCACTTGTCGGTGTTCACACAGGTGAAAAATGTTTAGGATTAATCTGGTCGAGAGATTGGAAAAGTCTAATAGATTAAATAAAGAAAACGGTTTTATTATGAATTATTATTCATAATAAAACTTTTTTTTGTATAACAAACGAAAATGTTCTGATAATATTCAAAAATAATTCATAATTATTAGCTATGCTTATTCTTATCAAATAATTTAAGAGAATATGGAGGTAATAAATATGAATTTTTTTAAACGTGCTTTATTAAATCTTAAAGCAAAAAAAGGACGATCTTTTTTACTTGTATTAGTTATGTCAGCTATTATGTTATTCGTTTTAGCAGGATTAATTATTCAAAATGCAGCAACAACTGCGGCAAATGATGCGAAGAAGAGTGCGGGTGCAACGGTGACATTATCAGCTAATCGAGATAAAGCTTTTAGCGAGATGAAAACTTCAAGCTCAAAAACCACTAAACCATCATTAAACTTAGCTGGGGTAACAGTCGCAACAGCTAAAAAAGTTGGTGCATTAAGCAATGTGAAGAGTTACAGTATCACCACTTCAACTACAGCTAATGCTTCTTCATTTGATGCCATTAAAACAACATCGACCTCAAGTCAAAGTGGTGGGATGGGCGGCAAGAAAATGGCAACTTCTGCAACAACGGGTGATATTTCTATTTCCGGTGTAAGTTCAACGGCTAGTGCACTAAATACTAGTGGTGCCAAAATTACAAAAGGTCGTGGTTTAAATTCGAGTGATTTAAATACTAAAAACGTTGTGATTGAATCAGAACTTGCTTCTACTAACCATATTTCTGTGGGCAATACAATTACAATGAAATCAACTGGTGGTACGAAGTATAAAGTTGAAGTTGTCGGTATTTATAAAGCTAGTTCAACTAGTTCTACAAGTATGGGTGGGCCAGGAGCTACTGATCCATCAAATACTATTTATACAGCTTACACATTTGCGAATACTTTAAAAGGTAGTAAGTATAAAGATACGGCCGATTCAGTTGTGTATACATTAAGTGATCCAGCCAAGTCAGAAACTTTCACAAAAGCAGCTAAGAAATTAATTAACACATCTAAATTTTCAATGTCAACAAACGATAGTACTTATCAATCAATGCTGACACCATTGAATAATGTTAAGAGTTTTGCCCAAAAAATTGTTCTATTAGTCGCAGTTGCAGGAACTATCATTCTTGCCTTAATTGTTATTTTAATGATTAGAGAACGTCGCTATGAAATTGGTGTCCTCCTATCATTAGGTGAAAAACGTTGGAAAGTTATTGCACAATTCTTTGTTGAAATGTTTATGGTTCTACTCGTGTCATTAGTTGTTGCCGGAATTGGTGGGAAATTCGTTGGTAATGCAGTAGGTGATCAATTGATAAGCCAACAAACAACGACATCTACAACAGCTACAACTTCAAATGATATGCAAGGTGGAGGCGGTGCGCCAAGTGGTACTAAAGGTGGACAATTTGGTGGAACAGATCCAAGTGGTATACCAGGGCAGTCAGCGACAACTAAATCTGAGAAATTAAAGAATCTAAGCACAACTGTAAGTATCAAAGATTTGGCAGAATTAGGTGGTATGGGTCTGGCAATTATCTTTATCTCGATTATGTTAGCATCGTTAGGTATTTTACGACTTGAACCCAAGAAAATTCTGATTTCATAAATAATAGAAAGGAGTGATTAAATGATTGAAATTAAAGATGTCGCGTATTGGTATGAAAATAAGGATAACCCCTTATTTGAAAAGGTTAATTTAACTTTTGAAAGAAGTAAATCATATGCAATTGTCGGTAGTAGTGGCTCAGGAAAAACAACATTTCTCTCACTAATTGCTGGTTTAGATAAACCAAAATCTGGAGAAATTATATATGAAGGTGAGGCAATCAATAAAATCGGATTAACTCATTATCGAAATAAAGATGTCTCGATTATCTTCCAATCCTATAATTTATTTACTTATATGTCAGCGTTGGAAAACTTAATGACTGCGATGGACATTACCGGAGCAACACATGCTGGTGATAAACAATATGCCTTTGATATGTTGAAAAAAGTTGGTATTGATGAGGATATGGCTAAGAAGAACGTTCAACATCTTTCTGGTGGGCAACAACAGCGAGTCGCTGTTGTCAGAACGATGTGTTGTGACGCACGATTAGTCGTAGCTGATGAACCGACCGGTAATTTGGATGAAGTTAATACGAAAGAAATTATTGAATTACTTCAAGATTTAGCTAAATCACAAGATAAATGTGTCATCATTGTAACGCATGAACCAGATGTTGCTAAAATGTGTGATACGCAATATGTATTGAAGGACCGTGAGTTTCAAGTTATAGAGTAAGAAATAGCCATATGTATAAGGAAAACTTATACATATGGCTATTTTAGTTGATTGATATTTAATTTATCGTAGTTGCTTCTTATCATTAAAAAATTGTTTATATGAAAGATAACAAACACTAATTGATGAGATACTTGTTGCTGAAAGTAACATGAAAGTGACCATGATTTGGTATTTAATCGCAAAGACAGGATCAACACCGGCGAAGATTAACCCAGACATCATTCCAGGTAAACTAACGATACCAACCGTTTTAGCTGAATCAATAGTAGGCGACATCCCTGTTTTGATACTTTCACGGATAATAGGGTATGCTGCTTGTTTGAGATCTGCACCGAGTGCTAGTTTTTCTAAAATCTGTTGGCGTTGATCACGGAAATTACTGTTAAGGTTACGGTAACAAAGACCAATCGCAACCATTGAATTACTAGCAATCATACCAGTAATTGGAATAATTTGTGAAGGAATAAATTTAAGCGTTCCAGCTAGTAGTAAAAGGCCAAGTGTAACGGACGTACTACAAAAAATGGCAATGAACGAAATACGAAAACTATGTGGAATTCCTGCGCTTTTTTTATGTGCACTATACGCAGCGTTAAAGAAAACAATGAACATCATAACTAAAGTTAGAATAATATTATTAATATTAAAGACGTACTTTAAAATGTATCCGACGATGACTAATTGGATAATTGCACGAATGACACTATAAATAATATCTTTTGCTAGGCCTAATTTTTCTTTATATACAATTCCTAGTGAGACAAGTACTAATGAAAAAGCGAAAACGAGAGAAAGATTATTAACGGCTAAATTATGCATGTCTAACCTCCGTTATTTTTCCGGCCTCGATATTAATTAATTGATCAGCCAGTTTTATTTCATTATCATCATGAGTAACAGCGATAATAGTGATTTTATTTGAGTCATTTAAACGATTAATTAATGCGTGTATAATGTTTTTACTTTCTGAATCTAAAGCACTTGTGATTTCATCAAGCAGTAAGATTTTGGGTAAAAAGATTAAATTACGAATTAAGGCAACACGTTGCTTCTCGCCACCAGATAGTTCATTTATTGATTTCTGAAGATAACTGCTGGGTAAGCCTACGGATTCTAATTCAGAAATGGCACGAGATTCATCGAAGTCTTGCTTACGAACGATATAAGGAAACTCCAGATTGTCTTTAACGGTTTCGCCGAATAAAACGGGGGTTTGGAAGCAATAAGAAACAATCCGACGATATTCGATTGGGTCATAACTGTCAATTGATTTTTCATTGAACTTAATATCACCAGATGTTCTTGAAATTAAACCAGCGATTAATTTCAAAACGGTACTTTTACCGCTTCCAGATGGACCGGTGATTGTTAAAAAGTCTCCAGGGTTTACTTGAAAAGAGATGTGGTTCAAGATTGATTGGTTACTAAGTTCTAGTGAAATATCTTGTAAATCAATAATAGGTTGCATAGTAGGACCGCCTTTCTGATATAACTCATTTTCAGATTACCATGTTTAGCTGTGGGAATAAAGAAAAGTATTTTAGAGAATCTAAGCATATAGATTTAAAAACCTAATAGTAGTAAAAAAGCTAACATCGCTTAGATGTTAGCTTAGTAAATCTATTTCTGATAACTAATTAATTCGATTATATGCTGATCTGGATCTGAAATTGTAATCGATTGTGCATTTTTAACATCTTGCTTTTCAATCGGGCCAGAGATAATAGTCACAAAATAATTTTTCAAGTGATTTTCCATAGCGGTCATTGAATCACTAACGACGAAACTAAGTGTCATTGGAATAACATTAGTTGATGGCTCAAAAATAATTTTTTGATGGCCAAAATGAACAGTAGGTAACTCACTATTTTCAATCATAGTCATATCAAAAACTTCATGATAAAAACGTAAACTTCTTTGGACATCAGTTACGGGAATTGTGATTGCTTCAAAACGTTTAACTTTCATAAAATAAGAAACCTTCTTTTTATTGTTTTTTAATTTGTTTATTAAAGAAACTGAATAGGAATACAGTACTGATGACGACAATGATTAATTCTGTGACGGGTAAAGCAACCCAAACACCAGTTAAGTTGAAGAAGTGGGCAAAAATAAATAATAAGCCTAGTAGTAAGACATAACCGCGCAAGATAGCTAGAATAAGTGCATGTTTGGGTTCGCCAATCGCTGAGAAAAACATGCTAAACACAACATTAAGGGATGATCCAAATAAGCTTAAGAAGTAGATTGGAATGCCTATTTCAGCATAATGGATTAACTCTTGGTTGTTACTATTATTGAATAATGCAATAATAGGATCTTTTTCAAAGGTCAATGTAAGGTATAAAATTGTGCCAATAATAAAACTAACAATTAACCCAAAACGTAATATTTGCTTAACTTCTGGCCAATTCCGAATTCCAAATTCTCGACTGAGTAAAGGCTGAATTCCTTGGGCAACACCATTAAAAAGTGATAAAGCGACTAAGACGATGTTTGCGATAATTCCATAGGCTGCGACAGCTGTATTTCCCGCTAAACTTAAAATGACAAGGTTGAAAGCAAAAATGCTGACACCTGTACTCATTTCAGTTAGAAAGACAGGGAACCCGAATTGAACAACTTTTTTTATTGTCTTAAAGTGAATAGACGTTCGTTGGAGCGTTAAAAGACGTCCTTCCTTTTTACGATGGAAGGTTAATATAGCTAAAGCAACAATTGGAGAAACAGCAGTTGCCATTGCAGCACCACCCATACCAAGATGTAATGGGTACATAAAAATATAATCAAAAATGATATTGAATAAACTAGATACTAACATGGCAACCATCGATAAATGTGGATTATTATCGTTTCGAATGAAACTTAAAACGAGATAATTACAAGCAAAGAATGGTGCAGCTAGCAAAATATAAGTTAGGTATTCAGCAGCTAATTTGTAAGTTCCTGCGTTTGCACCTAAAAAATAGAGTAAAGGTTTCATGAATAAAAAGCCTAAGACTGAGAAAGCTAGGCCGAAAATAATCCCAACAATTAAAACCTGTGTGAAAATTTTTTGACTCGCTTTTTGATCCTTAATCTTTAAAATAGAAAATAAAGTTGCACCACCAATTCCGAGTAACAACCCGACGCCATTTAATAAATTAAAGAGGGGTAATACAATATTTAAAGCCGCTAAACCAGTTGTTCCAACCGCATTAGCAATGAAATATGTATCTGCCAGAAGATACACAGATAAACCTAAAGTACTTAAAACGTTCCGTGTGACGTAACCTGAAAGTTCACGACGGATAGAAACCGTTTGATTATTCATTTTGAGCTCCTTATCGGTACCTATTTTTTATAATCTTATAATAATGGACAATAAAAAATAGGTACCAACATCCTTCATTAAAAAATGGCCTCTTGGATGTGATAACTATTATTTTTGTAAAACCCGGCGATTTTACACTGTTTTGACTGTCTTTATTCTAGCAACTATTATTCAAAATAGCTAGGACAAACAACTAAATAATAGTCAAAGTAGCTGACTAATCCATTTGATAAAAAGTCGATAGAGGCTTATCTTATGTTATAATTGTAAAGGATACTTAATGGACAGCGACTAGAAAGAAGGGTTTAACAGTGGCAACAACATTGCGATTAGCACCACTATTTACTAATCATATGGTTATGCAACAAGATCAGACAACACGTTTTTTTGGTTATGCAGAACCCAATCAAGAAGTAACTGTAACGATTTCAATGGGCGGTAGCGAAGATACAATTGAAACAGGAATTGCTGATGATACAGGATACTTTTTAATTGAAAGTATCTCATTTTTAGCACCTACAATTGTGACCGTTCTAGTTAAATCAGGAACAGATAAAATAATTTTACGCGACGTACAATTTGGAGATGTATTCTTGATTGCTGGACAATCAAATGCTAACTTCAAAATGGCTAAAGATGATGAATTTGATCATAATAAAACAATGCCAATGATGAATTTACGTTTTATCAATATACCTGAAAAGCAATCAACAGAAGAAAATCCATGGCAAATTGTTGATGAAGAAAATATTGGTAACGTTACAGCATTAGGCTATTATATGGCTAAGAAGGTTCGTCAATATGATGAATACACACCAATTGGCCTTGTATTATGTGCTAAAAATGGGACTTCAGCTGCAAGTTGGGTATCAGAAAGTACACTAATAAATAACGAGACTTTAAAAGCAGCTTATGTTGATACTAAAATTCCAAGTTTAGAAGAATCCGATAATTTATACGATACGATGTTATCACAAGTGGGTCCTTACCGATTTAAATTGTTAACTTGGTATCAAGGTGAACGAGATGCAGGAATAGATACAAAACATTATGGGTTACTTTTGAAAAAATTAATCCGTGAATGGCGCAAAACGCTTAAACAAAATAAATTACCAACTTATATTATTCAGTTACCACAATATAATCATAAGATAGCTAATTCATGGGCTGAAATTCGCGATGCACAACAAAAGTTTGCAGCAACAGAAAATCGGGTTTACTTAGTTACAGCTATGGATGAAGATTCAGCTAACGAGATTCATCCAAGTAGTAAAAGACAATTAGGTTATCGTGTAATCGAATTATATTCTAATTTTGGTAAATTCGATGAAATGCAAACAAGTCCACAATTATCTGAAATTTCAGCTGATGTAAAACAAATGCGTCTTAACTTTTCAAATTGTGAACAACTTGAAACAACAAATGATATTGATTTAAAATGGATCATGCCAGGGGATGTTTTAAAACCTGCAGTGATTGATTTAGGTACAAATGATATCAAGATTCGATTAGAAGAAGAATCAATTGGCTTACAGTATGCATATGCAAATGTAACTTCTGCCGGCTTATGGAACGAAAACCATATTCCAGTTAGTCCTTTTAAAATCTACTTTGATTAATCTTAATAAGTTCTAAATAAAGCAGCCTTACAATTTAAAATTGCAAGGCTGCTTTATTTTAGTTAGTCAATCAAAAAGGCAACTGACTGATATGGAGCTAACGTCATAGCTGTTTCTAATTTGATATCGGTTGGATAATTATTGATGACAGTTGATATTTCCCCGGTAAATGCAGGTAAAGTAATCGTTGTCGTTGTACCATAGAAATTATTTAAAACAATTAAACGTTGATTTTTTAGTATTCTTTGGTAAGCAAAAACTTGAGTATCGTCCATTAAAAGAGGTTGATAATCACCAACAGAGACAATTGGCAGAGTCTTACGTAATTTAATTAGTTGTTGATAGTAATTAAATATTTCGCCGCGTACTAATTCATTTTGAACGTTGACGATAGACTGATTCATTGGCATCAACCATGGTTTTTCAGCTGAGAACCCTGCATACTCAGAGTTATTCCATTGCATGGGAGTACGACTATTATCACGAGATTTTGCTTGAATAATGTCTAAGGCTTCAGTTTCACTGAGTCCTTTCGCTAATAATGTTGGGTAAATGTTTTTGGTTTCAATATCATTATAATCAGATAAATGCTGATATTGAGGATCGCTCATCCCAATTTCTTCTCCCATATAAATAAAAGGCGTTCCACGTAATAAATGAATAGTTGTCGCTAGCATTTCGGCAGATTTTTCACGAAAATGGACGGGATCACCAAAACGATTAATAGCACGAGGCTGATCATGATTATTCCAAAATAAAGCGTTCCAACCATGACCAGCTGTCATACCTAATTGCCAATCATTTAGAATGTTTTTTAAACTCATAAAGTCAAAAGGCATCGTCGTCCATTTATTTCCATGGGTATAGTCAACTTTTAAATGGTGGAAGGTAAAGACCATTGATAACTCGTTGTTTTTGCCTAACGTGTATTCAATACAATTATCGATTGAAGTAGAAGACATTTCACCAACGGTCACAGCATCAGGGTCTTGACCAAAACTAGATTCGTTAAGTTCTTGTAGATATTGATGAACTATTTTTTTATCTGTATACATAAGTCTACTATCAGTACCATAAGGTGCATCAAGTAAATTGACATCTTTACCGATGACATTGATAACGTCGAATCGGAAACCTTTAACACCTTTGTTGCGCCAAAAATTAACAATCTTGGCCATTTCTTTTCGAACTGCTGGATTATGCCAATCTAAGTCTGCTTGAGTTGGGTCGTAGAGATGAAGGTAGTACTTACCCGTATTTCCGAAAGCTTCCCATGCAGGACCACCAAATTTAGAATCCCAATTAGTTGGAAGCGAGCTATCTGGTTTTGCTCCACGAATATAATAGTAAGCCATATATTTTGGATCACCTTTTAGCGCTTTTTGGAACCATTCATGTTCAGTTGATGTATGGTTAAAAACCATATCCATCATGACATCGATGCCTACAGATTTTAGCTTGGTAACAAGTTCATCAAAATCAGCCATAGTACCAAACTTAGGATCAATATGATAATAATCTGAGATATCATAGCCATTATCATTTTGTGGTGATATGAAAAAAGGATTAAACCAAATCATATCAATATTGAGTTGTTTTAAATAAGGTATTTTAGCGATAATCCCTTGTAAATCGCCCAGGCCATCATTGTTACTATCATAAAATGATTTTGGGTAAATTTGATAAATAATTTTATCTTCAAATGTCATCGTTATTCTCCTATTAGTTATATTTTCTTCGTCCGTCGTGCAAAATCAACAAAACTAAAACGATCTGAGCGGTGAATAGCTTCGGTAATCTGAAATAAACGACTATCTTGTAAATAGGTTTCACTTCTTATGACAACAACAGATTCTGTTTTTGGAATGTTTAATAATTTTTGGATAGTTGTATCTGCTGGTTCAACTGTAATTTTTTTAATAGCATAACTGATTTCTAAGCCTAATTTATTTTCAAAATAATCATAAAGCGAATTTTGGGCAACTGCTAAAGGTATCTCAGGTACGATATCTGAAAGTATGTAGTCACGATCAATAACACTGGGTTCATTTTTAACAAGTCGTAGACGTTCAATAAATGTCGCTTTATCGCCAACAACAGACTTAGGTGCAAAACTCTCTATAGGAATAGTTGTGACAAGTAACTGTCTAACTTGTGTTTCCGAATTCATTTGAAGAGACTTATTCAGTTCCTCATATGAAGTAATACCTGAGACGGGAAAAGCGAATCGTTGAATATCTAAAACAAGCGATCCTTTGCCTCGAATTTTTTGAATATAGCCATTGGTTAGTAAATTTTGGAGAGCCTTTCGAATTGTTTCGCGAGAAGTACCGTATAAATGGCTCAATTGAATTTCACTAGGTAGGAATGTTCCTGATGCGTAAATATTATGTGTGATTTTAGTGACAAGATCTTGATAAATACCTAAATGTTTATTTTGGTTCGTCATAATAGTCACCTCCAATGATAAGGTTATTTTAACATAAACATTCTAGTCTATACAAGTATATATAAATGTTAATTTAAAAGAAAAGAAAGCGTTGACATCCTGTATAGACAGGTTTATTATAAGGATAACTTGAAAACGCTTAATCGCTGTAAGCGAATCTAGTTAAATAAATTAAAAAAAATGGGGGAGAGAACAATGTCGATTTTTAAAAGAAAACAAAAGGTAAATGATGATAAGTTTTACGCACCAGCAACTGGGGAGTTAATTGATTTAGAAAATGTGAGCGATTCTGTTTTTGCTCAAAAATTAATGGGTGATGGCTTCGGATTTAAACCAACCGCAGGGGAAATTTATAGTCCAGTATCTGGAACTATAACATTGGTTGCATCAACAAAACATGCTATCGGATTCACGATGGATAATGGACTTGAAATTTTATTACACATGGGTGTTGATACGGTTGATTTAAAAGGTGCACCATTTGATATTAATATTAAAAAAGGTGCTCGTGTTCATGGTGGTGAATTACTTGGGACTATGGATTTAACACAAGTTTCTGAAGCACAATTAGACAATGTTTTAATGGTAGTAATTACAAATACACAAGATAAATTAGACAAATTAACATTATCGGAACCACAACCTTTTGAAGGTGGCACGGAAGTGGGATCTGGTACTGCAAAAGGGGAGGAATAGTTATGGCAAAAGATTACACACAATTAGCTACAGACATTATCAAACAAGTCGGTGGTAAAGAGAATATTAAGAGTTTAATCCATTGTATTACGCGGTTACGATTTTACTTAGTTGATGAAAGTAAAGCAGACGATGAAGTGATTAAAAATTTAACAGGTGTAATTGATGTTCGTCATGCTGTTGGACAATATCAAGTTGTTATTGGACCAGCTGTTACTGATGTCTATGATGCAGTTATTGCACAATTAGGAACATCATACGCAGGTGGCGAGGTCGATGCTGCCGATGATGCACCAGCTGAGGAAAAACCAACAACATTCCGTGGAAAATTGAATGCTGGATTTAATACTTTGATTGGTGTTATCACAGGTTCTATGATGCCAGTAATTGGATTATTGGCTGCTAGTGGTATTTTAAAAGGATTACTTCAAATGGCTGTCGATTTTCGTTGGACAGAAGCCACATCACAGACTTACATTTTCTTATCAGCCATGGGAGATTCAGCATTCTATTTCTTACCTATTATTGTTGGATTCACAGCTGCACAGAAGTTAAAATCTGATCCAATTATTATGGCTATTGTTGGTGGTGTCTTGGTATATCCTTCACTTTTTGGTATTGCAACAGGAACAAAAGTGTTTGGACAACTTTTGGGGATGTCATTAAATACTAACTTATTTGGGATTCCAATTCATATGGTTAACTATACTTACAGTATTTTCCCAATTATTGCTGGAGCATGGTTAGCACATTATGTTGAAAAAGGACTCAAAAAAGTTATTCCACAAGTTTTACGAATGATTTTTGTACCATTGTTAGAAGTTATGATCGTTTCGGCCGCTATTATCATTATTGTTGGACCTATTATTACGTTAATTAGTACAGGTATTTCTATTATTTTAAACACAATTTTAACAGCAAACTACCCAATTGCAGGTTTTGTTATTGGTGGATTATATCAATGTTTAGTTATCTTTGGTTTACATTGGGCAGTTGTTCCTTTAATCGCAAACGATATTGCTTCAAAAGGCTACAGCTACTTAAATGCAATTGTTTCAATTACAATGGTAGCTCAAGGTGCTGCTGTAATGGCAGTTATGATTAAATCAAAAATGGCTAACATTAAAGAATTATCTGGTGGTGCAGTTATTGCAGCATTCAGTGGTATTACAGAACCAGCTATTTATGGGATTACCTTAAAATATGGGCGTGTCTTCTTAGCAGCTAATATTGGTGGTGCAGTTGGTGGATTAGTAGCCGGACTATTAAACGTTAATATGTACGGATTTACTGGTTCATTAATCGGATTCCCTTCATTCTTTACACCTTTAAAGTTTGGTGGAGGAATGAGTAACGAAATTAACTTTTGGATTGCATCAATTGTTACAATAATCGTAGCATTTGGTTGTACTTGGGTCTTTGGATTTAAAGATTCCGATGTACTTGCTGAAAAAGAAGTTAACCGTCGTAAAACAATTGGTAAAGATGCATAGAATTGTAAATTAACTAAAATGTTTATGTGATTATATAAAAATGTCAAAGGGATATTTATCTCTTTGACATTTTTTTTGTAACAGATAAATTATTTGACTATCTAAGTTTACAAGTGTAAACTAAAAATATAAATTAATGGAGGCGGTATAAATGGATCACAAAGATATGAAAGAAATGGATCACATGAATATGAATCATAAGGATATGAAAAATATGGACCACATGAGTATGGATCACATGGATATGGAAGGAATGGACCACGATCAAATGAACATGGGTGGGCACATGATGCATATGGGAAATCTAAAATTGAAATTCTGGATTTCTTTAGTTTTAGCAATTCCTATTGTTTTAATGACACCTATGATGGGGATTAACTTACCCTTACAGTTTACTTTCCCTGGATCTGATTGGGTTGTAGCACTTATTGGTACTGGATTATTTTTCTATGGCGGTAAAACATTTTTAGATAGTGCAAAGATGGAGCTTGCAGATAAAAAGCCAGCAATGATGACCTTAATCGCAATGGGTATTAGTGTGGCATACTTGTATAGCTTATATGCTGTTGTGATGAATAATCTTGTAGATCCAAGTCATCATGTTATGGATTTCTTCTGGGAGTTAGCAACGTTAATTGTCATTATGTTGTTAGGTCATTGGATTGAAATGAACGCTGTTATGTCAGCAGGAGATGCTGTTCAAAAATTAGCACAACTCTTACCTAAACAAGCACATATCGTTAGAGAAAATAAAAAAATTGAAGATGTTGATTTAACAAATGTTCATGTTGGAGATATTCTGTTAGTTAAAGGAAATGAAACGATTCCAGCTGATGGAACAATTATTTCTGGTAAAACAAGCGTCGATGAAGCTATGATAACTGGTGAATCGAAACAAGTTGAAAAAGTAGTAGATGATGAAGTCGTTGGTGGATCAGTTAATGGTAATGGAGAAATCCAAATGACTGTAACGGGAACTGGTGAAACAGGTTACTTAGCTCAAGTTGTTAAATTAGTCACAAAAGCGCAGTCAGAAAAATCAGATACGGAAACGTTAGCTGATAAAGTTGCGGGATATTTATTTTATGCTGCCATGACTGTTGGTATTTTAGCATTCATTGTATGGTTAATTACAGGGACATTTAGTCAGGCATTATCAATTCTTGTAACTGTTCTAGTGATTGCTTGTCCACATGCTTTAGGTTTAGCCATTCCATTAGTTGTTGCGAGAAGTACTTCTTTATCAGCTAAAAATGGCTTATTAATCAAAAATAGAAATGCGCTAGAAGTTGCACACACAATTGACACATTACTTGTTGATAAAACAGGAACTTTAACTGAAGGTCATTTCGTGGTAACCGGATATAAAACATTTACTGATCAGTTTTCTGAATCAGAAATTATCGGATTGATGGCGTCGTTAGAACGTGGATCGACACATCCTTTGGGTAAAGGAATCATTCAAAAAGCAGAAGATTTAAAAATTGAGATTCCAACTGCAAGTGAAACACAACAAATTAATGGTGTTGGATTAGAAGGACATATTAACGATGATGCATTCAAAATTGTTTCTGAAGCTTATGTTAATAAACAACAGTTATTAACGGATGAAATGGCTTCTGACAACGAAGGAGATTCAATTAGTTATTTAATTCAAAATGAAAAAGTGATTGGGTATGTTGCTCAAGGGGATCAAATTAAACCAGAATCATTTGGTTTAGTCGAAAAATTAGAAAAAATGAATATCAAAGTGATTATGTTAACTGGTGATAATCAACAAGCTGCTGATAAAGTTGGTGCAAAACTAGGTATTGTAGATGTTCGTGCTAACTTAATGCCTGAAGATAAGGCTAAAATTGTTAGTCAGTTAGAGGGCGAAGGACATAACGTTATCATGGTTGGTGACGGTATTAATGATGCGCCTAGTTTAGCAAGTGCAACAATAGGGATGGCAATTGGTTCAGGTACGGATGTTGCTGTCGACTCTGCAGACGTTATATTAGTTAAAAGTAATCCGATGGATATCATAAAATTTTTGAAATTAAGTCGAAACACAAGATTGAAAATGATTCAAAATCTTTGGTGGGGTGCAGGTTATAATATTATTGCATTACCATTGGCTGCCGGCGTTTTAGCACCAATTGGCTTTATTTTAAGTCCATTAGTGGGTGCAGTTGTGATGTCGTTAAGTACAATTGTTGTTGCAATTAATGCAATGATGTTACACGATTAAGAGATAAAAAAATACCACCGTTGATAGTAGTTATCAATGGTGGTATTTTTTAATTTAATCTTTAAAATTGTCGTTTTCAACATCTGATAAGAAGGTACTTAAATGATCAAAGTAAACAGGAGCGTTATCGATCATATGATGATGACCACCCTCAGGAGTTGTTTCAAGACGAGCATGTGGAATTGTTTCTGACATTCTTTTAGCTGTTGCTAAAGGCATTGTTTCATGTTCGCCAAATGTGATTAATGTTGGGACAGTAATATTTTTAATGCGGTCACGAGTAGACCAGTCTTTTAATTTACCAGTCACAACGAATTCATTGTTACCTTGGAAGTAATTATAAACGGGTTCAGCCATTGTGCTTACTAAATGAGAAATTTGGGCTGGCTTTTTACGATCAACATAGCCGTCATTTAAAATATCGACATAACCTTGGTAACGGTCATTATCAAGATCGTTATTTTTTTCACATTCTTGCATGTAGGCAAGCGCATCAGCATCCAATTCTTTAGCACGAATAGCATTAACGTTTGCTAAATATTCGTTAATATCATCAGTCATACTTGAGATAATAGCACCTTTTAAATGGTCACCATATTTTAAGGCGTATTCTTGAACAAGAGCACCACCCCATGATTGACCAATTAGGTAGAAGTTATCTAAACCTAATTTAATACGGACTTCTTCAACTTCATCAATGAAGTAATCAATATTAAGAAATTTATCAACATTTTCTTGTTTAGTAAAATCTGGTTGATCAGAATACCATGAACCGAGTTGGTCATACATTGAAACCTGAACGCCAAGAGGTGCTAATTTTTCAGCAAAATTTTCGTAATATTCATGTGTACCACCAGGCCCACCATGTAGACAAAGTAGTTGGATATCACCTTGTCCTTCAGTATGAGTCCAGAGATGATAACCATTATCTAACGTAATAATTTTCGTTCCGTATGCCATATTAATCCACCTAATTTCTTAAGAATAGATTAATCATAGCACTTTTATGATTATTTACCAGAATGAAAGTGAGGATGGTATTTTTTTAAGAGTGTTAGTTGCATATTTTAGTGAGTTAGCTTAAAGTTATGTTAACTAATAAAATTAAAAGGTTAACGGTGTAAAATGAAAACTAAAGACAGTATTCTAAAAATATTAGCTGGACAACAAGATACTATTATTTCGGGAGAACTATTGGCTGAAAAACTTGGCGTTTCGAGAACTGCTATTTGGATGGCTATTAAGAGTTTACAAGAGCAGGGTTTTGACATTAAGACGATTCCACAAAAAGGATATAGTCTAAATGATGGTAATCAGTTGAACGCACAACTAATTCAATCTTATTTAACAACTGACATGATGCAAATTGAATTATTTGATGAAGTGACATCTACCAATGTATTGGCGAAAGAGCGTTCAAGCCAGCCCGATATACAGGGTCCACTGTTAATAGTGGCCAATAGTCAAACAGCAGGATATGGTCGATTTGGTCGAACATTTGAATCACCAGAAGAGACTGGGATTTATATCAGTTATTTATTGAGAATTGATCAACCTATCAAAGATGTTGGTCAGCTAACGACAGCAACTGCCATGGCGGTTAGTTATGCTTTAGAAAATAAATTGAAAATTCAACCACAAATAAAGTGGGTGAATGATATTTATTATCAAAATAAAAAAGTCTGCGGGATTTTAACGGAGGCTGTCACAGATTTTGAAACGCAGCAAGTGACAAGCTTAGTTATAGGGATTGGGCTAGATTTTAAAACAGACCTTAAAAAATTATCTCCAGAGTTACAAGATAAAGTGGGTTCATTAATTGATGAATCGAATAATGTCACACGGAATGAGTTGATTGCTGAAATTACCAATCAATTTATCCAAATCTATCAGAATTACCAAAATGGTGACTTCATGAATGATTATCGTAAACGGTCACTAGTTATTGGACAGACAGTTACTTTAAAAAGTGGTCATCAAGAAATTATTGGTACAGTTGAAACAATTAAAGATGATGGACAGTTGGTATTGAGAGATAAAAATGGGCAAATAACGACTTATATGGCTGGTGAAATTACAAAGGTGAATGTGGAAGGCTTAACAAATGGGACAAAATAAACAGTTAAAACAATTAATTATAGCAGCAGAGTTAGCAGCCGTTTTGGGTGTTTTATCCCAGTTAACCATTCCATTGGGGCCAATCCCGTTAACGTTACAAACCATTTTTATCGGATTATTATCGAGTTTGAGACCGGTTCAAGAAGGATTAAAAGCGGTGGGCATTTATCTCCTATTAGGATTAATAGGAATCCCAGTTTTTGCTGGATTTCATTCGGGACTTTTTTCTTTAATTGGACCAACAGGTGGTTATTTATTTGGTTTTTTAGCCTATATTATCTTAACGGGGCTGTTTTTAAAATGGTATGGTAATGGTCGTTGGCAGTTGTACATGGGGAATTTATTAGGTGCTAGTGTGCAATTAGTTTTAGGAGCAATCTGGTTAATGGTTTACCAACAAACCTCGATGCAACAAGCATTTTTAATAGGTATTTTACCATTTTTGATTGTTGGATTTATTAAAGTTATTTTTGTGTGCGAATTGTCTCATTACTTAATACGTAGATATTGATAAATAAAAAAAGAAAATCATCAATAATTTTTTTGATGATTTTCTTTTTTATTTAGAATAATGATACTGTACTAACAGATTGATAAGGAATTTTAAGACGCGAATTAGCTAAGTTAATAGTATAACTATCTGAATCGTTATTTCGTAAAGTCATCCCAAAATCTGTTGCGTAAATGATTAATTCAATCTGATGACCTTCCTTAATGTGATAGGCAGTTGGTTGTAAATCAAAATCTACTGTGTTGAAAGTTCCTGGAAGGACAGAATCATTTTGATAACGATTTGTCCTATTTTGTAAATTGATATGACCTTTGGAAATCATTTTCCAAGGAGTTTTTGTGGGATTTTTAGTAAATTCAACCAAATCATCTTCACGCCAATGAAATCCCATATCTAAAGATTTTCGTTTGAGAATGGATGGCACGGGGGTGAGTCTATTTTCTTCACCATAATCGATAAGCATGCAACTAATGAGCCCTTTTGTTTGTAGTGCTGCAACAGACAATTTTATGTGAGCAGAACCGGAAATAAACAGCGGTTCTGTTAATGGTTCTGAGATTAATTGGATTCTATTTTTAGCCATTTCTGTTTCTTTAGTTGAAACTAAAGCTTGATTCCAAAGATGATTATCTCTGACGTAGTTGTTAAAAAGGTCAGTTGGTAAGTTATCTTTGAAAGTAGCAAATTGGTGAGCATCTGATGTGACTGATTGTGTTAATTTATTTTGTTGGAAATGATAGGATTGGGTAGGAGAATCCGGGTCTGCCCAATCATCATAAGTGTGCCACGTTTCAGCTTCTAGGTTATCTTGTATGGTGACATTGGGAATAAGTGTCTCAGCACCATTTTCGATATTATAAAGTTGATTTGATAACCATAAATTCATCATATCAGTGAAATCTAATGAGCGAAAGTTATTGATATAGATATGTTTACCTTGGTGTAAGAATAATTTTTTAACAATAGGTAAAGGACGTAATGCTTGCCAAAGTTGTTCAACTTGGCGAGGTTTGACGTTCCAATCATTTAAACCATGGACCATAACAATATTTGCTTTGATATTTTTAGTTTGGTTTAAATAATTACGTTCATCCCAAAATTTATTGTAATTACCAGATGCACGGTCTTGTCCTATAGATAATCGATTCATAACTTTGTCAAAGTAGTCTTGAATATTAGCGTAGTCGGCGGCATCTTTTTGGCGACTTAAACAAAGCGCAGCTAAAACATCTGCATCTTCACCTTGGCAAGCTTCAGGCGCGACGACTAGTCCATTTTCACGATAATAATCATACCAACTTGAAATAGCGGCTTCAGAAATGATTGTTTTTAAGCCGGATACACCAGTTGTTGCAGCTGCAGTAGCAAGCGTACCAAGGTAAGATTTACCAGTCATAGCAACGTTACCATTACTCCAAGTGGCTTTAATTGATCGATTATCGAGTTTATTTGTGAATGCTTGCCGATGTCCCGTTAGCCATTCAATAATGGCGACGGTTGATACCGTTTCTTCAACACTCCCACAAGTACGAATACCATCTGATTCTCGAGTACCAATACCAGCTGCATAGACGATTGCAAATCCTCTAGCTAGCATGTAATCGTTGAATGTATACGAAGATTCACGGCTAAAGGTTTGCTCAGTTTCTGTTGATTCTGAGAGGATTGATCGTGGTTCGGGTAAGTTGGATTTCTGATAGTTATAGGTGATATCAGATTCAGTTAATTCAGTAACTGGTTTTTCGGTAAGCGGGATATCAACGTTGCGCATTAATTCAGAATCATCATTTGTGCCTTGATTGTAAGGACTTGCTGTATAAAGAATAGGTACTTTTAGTCCGGATGTAACTAGTGGTCTTAAAATTTCTGTTTTTAATAAATCACGTTGACCATCTTGGTCAGTATCTAATGGGGCTTCAACGTAGACGACTTCACGAATCAGTTTAGTTGTATCAAAAACAGGTTGCGCTTTTCCATTGAAAAATAAAGGTTTCGCATCTTTATAAAATGAAACAAAGTACCCTTTATTTGCTAGTGTATCTGTGAAGACTTGGCCATTTTTGGTATGTGTTGTCAGTAAGAGATACCATGCGGACCAAAAATCATTAACGGATTCAATAATTTCAATAGAAGGTAACTGAATTTTAGCCATTGCCGTAAATGGGTCATCAATTTTGAAATCGACATCGACTTCAAATTCTAGTAACTGTAATGCAACATTATAAAAGATAACAGGTGTTAATTCCTTTTTTGTAGTAAAAAATTCATAAACAGAAATGGATTCTGTCGCTAATAAGGACATCATTTTTTGTTGTTTCGCACCGATTGTTTGATAGTCGATGAGAATTTTATTGAGTAATTGTTCAAATAAATGTGTAGGATTGGTTTCGGAGGCTATATACAAATTAATAGCTTTAAGTTCTTTTATTTGTGTCTCAAAAGTAGGTGTATAGTTAGCAAATTGATTATTTTTCATAAGTCAAAAACTTCCTTTCAGAATTGAGTAAGACACTGGGTTAAGTATAGCTTAAATGTAAAGTTGGTTGAAATGATACGTCTTTATTGACAAAAAATAAGTAACTAGGTAAAGTTAATCACATTAAGGTAACTAAAAAAGGAGAGTGTCTAAAGTGAGAAGGAAAATTGCGGTAGTTTTAAGTATCATGTTTATAGGGGTGCTAGCTGCTTGTTCAAAAACAGCGACGAAAGACGATAACATATTAAAAGTGGCTGTAACTGATCAATTAGGCACTTTAGATTCTACTAAATACAGTGATACATTTAGTGTTGAAGCAATACAAAACGTTTATGAAGGATTGTATACGTATAATCAAAAAAATAAACCAGTGTTAGCTGCAGCAAAAAGTGTGACGGTTAACAAAGCAAAAACAGTTTACACCTATAAATTAAGAGCTGAGAACTGGTCAAATGGGACTCCTGTTACAGCAAATGACTTTGTTTACGCTTGGCAAAAACTAGCAAATCCTAAAACAGCATCACCTAATTCACAACGAATTGATATTATTAAAAATGGGTTTGCTATCCGAAATGGCAAGATGGCCGTTGATAAGTTAGGTGTTAAAGCGCTGAATAAAACAACATTAGAAGTTACTCTGGCACAACCAATTAGCTATTTACCAGAAGTATTAACGGGTGCACCATTTGTACCTCAAAATGAAGCTTACGTTAAAAAACAAGGTAGTCAATATGCAACGGATTCACAACATATGATTGTGAATGGTCCTTATAAATTAACTGATTGGGAAGGAACTAATAACAAATGGTCATATGTTAAAAATACCAGTTATTGGAACGCTAAATCAGTTAAGTTAGCTAAAGTTGACGTTCAAGTTGTTAAAGATGGTGCAACTGCTGGCAAGTTATATCAAACAGGGAAGATTGATTTCTCAATGTTAGCAAATGATTATGTTAAACAATATAAGAATGAAAAAGGGTTCGCAACACGTAAAACACCAATGATTGGTTATTTAGGTTTTAATACTAAGCGTGAGGCAACTGGTAATAAACATATTCGTAAAGCAATTGCGCTAGGATTTAATAAAAAATTATTAGCTAGCAAAATTCTTAATGATGGTTCATCTGCATTAAATGGAATCGTCCCAGCTAAATTTGTGTCAAATCCGATTAATGGGGAAGATTACCGTAAAGAAGCAGGAGACTTGCTTGCTTTTAATAAAAAAGAAGCTAAAGCAGAATGGGAAAAAGGACTTAAAGAGATCGGTAAGAAGGACTTAACAATTGAAATATTGGGTTCTGATACGCCAGAAGCTAAACAAGTGATTGAATACTTGCAAGCGCAGTTAGAGAGTAACTTACCTGGATTAAAAATTAACGCACGTAATATTCCAATTAAATCGCGATTAGCAGCAACAACGGCTTACCAATTTGATATCGTTTATGGGACATGGACACCAGATTATGCTGATCCAATTAACTTTATTAATGATGGTGGCGCTTATCATTTAAATACCGATTACAAAAATGCACAATATTTAAAAGATATCGATCAGTCTAAAAATGAATTTGCAACAAATCCAACGAAACGTTGGAATAGCTTGATTGATGCTGAAAAGCAATTGGTCGAAGAAGATGCTTATACAGTACCTGTTTTCCAAGGTGCAATGGCCTACTTATTGAACCCAGATGCATCCGGATTACACATTAACCCATATGGAACGACATTATTTTATCGTGACATGTCTATTAAGTAGATAATAGTTAGCTGTTTCAAAGCTTTATAAAGTTAAAATAAGATAGATTAAAGTCTGGCCTTTGGTCGGACTTTTTTTGTTGTAAAATGTTAAACTGGTGGAAGTGTATTAATAATAAATGAGGTGTGAACCCATGAAAAAGTTACTTCAGAAGAACATTATTTTAATTCTAACGATTATTATCGGTGGCATACTCGTAATAGGTGTTAAATTTGATCAAGCACTGTATTCAGATACGATTGTTAAAATAACACAGGTTAAGGATGAAAAAACTGAAAAAGTAACAGATGAATTTGAAAATAAAGATACACAGACTAAACAAAAATTATTTGGAACTGTGATGAATGGTAAGTATAAAGGGCAAAAAATAAGACTACCAAATACATATTCTTCATCTCGCGCAAATGATCAAAAATACCAGAAAAATGATCAAGTATTTGTAACGATTAATCCTCATAAAAGTGGATTAACTGGTATTATTGATGGGTTCAAACGAGATGTCGTCGTGGCCATATTAATTTGGATTGCCGTTAGTATGCTGGTAGGATTTATGCAGTTTAGTGGCATGATTGCTGTATTAAGTATCGTCTTAAATATGATTATTTTCTTTTTAGCCATTAAATTTGAAATATTCGTTAATATTACGAACTTCTTTTGGATTTTCGCAGGTATTGCTCTAATATTTGCAGTACTGACCTTGAGTTTGGTAATTGGCTTTAATCGACAGATGCTGGTCACGTTATTGGCAACTTTGACGGGAACTAGTTTATCGTTAATCATTAGTGTCATTATTTTAAAACTGACAAATGATCAAGGGATGCATTACGAAGCTCTATCTTATGCAACGCAAGCGCCAAAGGAACTATTCCTTGCTGCCACACTACTAGGTTCTCTAGGGGCTGTCATGGATGAATCGACAGATATCGTTGCAACACTATTTCAATTAAAAAAAGAACAACCAACTATTTCATCGAAAGAACTTTTTAAATCTGGACGTGAGGTTGGACAATCGATTATGGGACCATTAATTAACGTCTTATTCTTAATTTTTATTGCTGACATTTTCCCACTTGCCGTTTTGTACTTTAGAACGACCAATACAATTGGCTATACTTTTTCATGGACCATGGCTTTAGGAGTTGTCCAAACATTAATCAGCGGTATTGGGATTGTCATTGCGATACCTGTCGCAAGTTTTTTTGCAAGTCGATTAATCAAAGGGGATGACACATTATGATTACAATTGGTTGGTTAAGTGCCATTTTATTTGTCTTAATGGTCATTGTTGGAGGAATGAATGGTGTTCGTTCATTTTTAAGCTTATTTTTTAATTTTATCATGTTATTTTTTACGATTATTTTAATTACGGGAGGATTTCCGCCGGTAGCAGTGACCCTAATTAATGGCATTATTATTTTAGCTATTACGATTTTTCTTGGTGATGATAATGTGCAAGTTACTGAAACTGCTTTTTATGCTTCGTTAATTGTTCTGGTTATTCTCGTTCTTTTGATTATTCCAGTTGAACATTTTGCTGCAGTTCAAGGTTTTGGTGCAGAAGATAGTGAAGAAATAGAAGCATTTTCGTTATTAGTAGGCGCTAATTTTATGCAAATAGCGATTTCAACAGCTATTTTTAGTACTTTAGGCGCAATTGCTGAAGGTGCGATTGCAATTTCGGCTGGCTTAAATGAGATTATTGAACAAACACCAACAATTGATTTAAAAAAGTTATACGCAGCTGGTATTAGTATTGGTAAACATATTATTGGAACAACGTTTAATACACTATTTTTTGGTTTCTTTGGTGGCTTTTTAGCGCTATTTATTTTATTAGTACAGACGCATGCTACATTCGCAGATATTATAAATGATAAAATTTTTGTTGCAGAATTAATAATGATTTTATTTTCTATTATAGGTGTTATTCTAGCGGTTCCAATTACAGCATGGGTTTTAATTCAAAAATTAAAAATAAAAAAATAATTGAAATGAGTTTATGGTTATGTGTATAATTAAGAGATACTAATATAGGGGGATTTAAAATTGAATTATAAAAATTATATTGCTGAATTTATCGGCACATTTTTCTTGGTATTATTTGGTACAGGGGCAGTTACGTTAGGTAACGGTAGCCCACTTGTTATTGCACTTGCATTTGGTTTAGCTATTACATTGATGGTTTATGCTATTGGACCTGTTTCAGGTGCACACATCAATCCTGCTGTTTCATTAGCAATGTACATCAACAAGCGCATGTCATTGACTGATATGGTTGCTTACTGGGTTAGTCAAATCTTAGGTGCGATTGTAGCATCTAGCGTGGTTAAGATGATTATTTCATCAATGACAGATACATCAAAAGTTGCTGATGGTTTTGGTTCAAATAGTTATGCAACAATTCCTGGTGGTATGGCATTTTTCGTTGAAGCCTTATTCGCATTCTTATTCATCTTTATTATTTTGATGGTTACGAGTGAAAAATTTGGTAACAGTAATATTGCTGGCTTTGTGATTGGTTTAACATTAACAGTACTTATCTTTGTTGGTTTACCACTTACAGGGGTTTCAGTTAACCCTGCTCGTAGTATTGGACCTGCACTTTATGCCGGTGGCGATGCACTTTCACAACTTTGGGTATTTATTCTTGCACCATTAGTTGGTGGTGCTATTGCAGCATTCGCAGCAAAATATATTTTTAACAGTGAAGAAGCTTAATTTAATTAAGTGAATCATAAGCAGTGAATTCCGAGAGGGAATTTGCTGCTTTTTATTTTTAATGTATGTTATGGTTAATATAGATAGTGACAAGTGAGAGGAGAAATAATGGCATTTTTAGGAACGATTTGTTTAGTATTAGTGGCAACATCAATTGCGGGTCATGTCAGCACACGAATTGGTGTTCCTAGTGTTATCGGGCAATTATTAGTTGGTGTTTTACTTGGACCAGCAATGTTGAATTGGGTCCATTCAGATCATTTATTTGCGATGTTCGCAGAAATTGGTGTGATTATTTTAATGTTTATGGCGGGATTAGAAAGTGATTTAGATCTACTTAAAAAGTATTTAAAACCGGCCTTATCAGTTGCGACTTTAGGTGTTGTCTTCCCTATCTTAGTTGTCTATTACTTTGGTCGAATTTATAATTTTGGATTTGAATCGGCTTTATTTTTAGGTGTTATCTTTGCGGCAACGTCAGTTAGTATTTCCGTCGAAGTCTTGAAAGAATTAAAACGATTAGATTCAAAAGAAGGTGCAACAATCCTAGGTGCGGCCGTTGTGGATGATATCTTAGCTGTTGTTATTTTAAGTGTATTAGTTAGTGTATTTGGTAATATTACAAGTACCGGTGATAGCGCACAAGCTAACATTTGGATTGGCTTCTTATTAGAATTTGTTTACTTCATTGGTATTTTAATCCTATTCAAGTGGGTGGCGCCTTTCTTGATGAGATTAAGTGAACGATTATTAGTTGGCTCATCGATTACGATTATGTCACTGGTTATCTGTCTAGGTATGGCCTACTTAGCTGACTTAGTGGGGTTAAGTGCTGTTGTTGGTGCCTTTTTTGCAGGAATTGCAGTGGCACAAACACCGTATAAAAAAGAAATTGATGCCAATATTGAACCAATTGGTTATGCAGTCTTTATTCCAATGTTTTTCACGAGTATTGGATTAAGCATGTCATTTGATGGATTTATGAAAAATATTTGGTTTATCGTTATTTTAACGATTTTGGCCGTCCTCACAAAATTACTAGGTGGTGGATTAGGTGCTAGGTTACTTGGATTTGATTTAAATAGTGCATATGTAATCGGTGCGGGGATGATTTCTCGTGGCGAAATGGCTTTGATTATTGTCCAAATTGGGTATACCGCACACTTGTTGTCGACGGAATACTATTCGGCAGTTATCATGGTAATTATTATTTCAACTATCGTAGCACCGTTTATGTTAAAACATGCGATTGGTCGACAAAATAAAATTGAATTGAAGAAATAGTTGAACTGTTGAGGAACTAGCCTAGTGCTAATTTTTCAACAGTTTTTTATTTTTAAATGGTTACTAAATATCGCTATTCTGGCGTATTCATTTTATAATGAATTAAATAACTTCAAATGAAGAAGGTGGAATAATGAAACAATTATTGATTGCACAAGATTTATCTAGTGTTGGTGGTGTTTCATTAGGGATTGCGGTTCCTGTTTTAGCTAGTTATCAACAACGGACGACAATATTGCCAACAATGTTATTAAGTAGTCATACAGGTGGATTTGGAGTACCAATGAAGGTAGACATCTCACCATTTATAAAAGCTTTTGAAGAACACTGGGCAACTATTCCAGTTCAATTTACGGGCGCATATTTGGGCTATCTAGGGACGGCAGAAAGTATTAAAATGATGGGGATTCTACTAGATAGGTTATCTGATGATAAAGCACTCACCGTTATTGATCCAGTTATGGCTGATCACGGCACGTTATATTCAGGACTGACAAACGACTATGTAGAAGAATTAAGCATGTTATGTTTAACGCAAGCAGATTTAATTTTACCCAATTTAACAGAGGCTTACTTATTGGCAGACTGTAATTATCAGGAAAATCCTAGCGAGGCAGAAATTAAAAAGTTACTAACACGTTTATTAAAGAAATTAAATTTAAAAGCGGTTATAATTACAGGAGTTACAAACCAGAAAAATCAAATTGGTGTTGTTTTTCTAACAAAAGAAGGCGAATCAGGTTGGGTATTAAAAGAACAACGTGAGAATCATTATTTTGGGACAGGAGACTTGCTAGCAAGCTGCGTAGTGGGTGAGTTAATGAATGGTCATTCACTAAGGGAAGCATTGGAATTTGCAGTAGAAGTAACATGGAAAGCGATGAGTAATTCTGATAATGAAGGACTTGATCAAAGGTTAGGGGTTAATTTTATGAGTATTTTACCCGATATTAACGATAGAATGGAAAAATAAAATGAGAAATGAAAGATTAAGAAGCATTATTTTAGCGGGATTATTTGCGGCAATTATTTATATAGGTATCTCAGTTTTTAGAATACCAATCCCAGCTATGGTGGGAAAACCATTTATTCATTTCGGTAATTCACTAGCAGCATTGGCCGTGATTTTTTTAGGGTTTAGTTATGGCACAATTGCAGGAGCGATTGGTCTGGGATTATTTGATATTTTGAATGGTTATGCAGATACGTCATATTTTACTGTACTAGAAGTAGTGGTTATTGCATTACTAATTACGGTTGTTACGAAAGGATTAAAAAATTATCATGGTAAATATTGGATTATCATTATTGCTGCAACGGCAGGAATTGGTAAAATAGGAACATCATATTTAGTTTCGATTGGTGAAGCAATGATTAAAGGTGTTAGTTTTAATGTCGCCGCTGTTCAGGCGTTTTTAAGTTTACCTGCAACTGTTGTTAATTCAATCTCGACAATTATCATTGTTAGTTTATTATACGTACCCATTAAGCGATTGATGGTAAGGTTTAATCGGTAAAAAAGTCCAAATAAAAAAGGGTTGATGTGCGTGAGCTCACATTTACCCTCTATACAAATTGTCCAGATTGAACATATTTCATTTCTGTTGATAAGTTGGAAACGGCTGTTTCGATTGTTACCCCAGAACCTGAAATGGCTGGATTATTTTTTGAACTAGCAATAAAGATTTGTTTTTCAGTGTCTAAAGAAATCGTATACCAGTTTTTACTAAATGTTCCAAATTTCATAAGTGTGTATCCTCCGTATTTCTATATCTTACTACCATGAAAGCGCATTCTACTTTCTTTAGTAGAAGCTTAGTATAGTACGTACATAAAATGAATGCAAGTCATTTGTTTTATATTAACCAAAAATTTTTTAAATAATATGAAGAAGTCTAAAAACGATAAAGGGATGATTTAATGCAAAAACGAATATTCGTGATCACGGGTGCTCCGGGAACAGGTAAAACGACGATTAGAGACTATCTAACCAAGCAATTTGATGCCAAAAAGGTGATTACTCACACAACTAGGCAACCAAGAGTTAATGAAAAAAATGGTCGCGATTATTATTTTGAATCCGATGAAACTTTTTTTAATTTTCATTATTTAGAACATGTTGAGTATGATCGCCATTACTATGGTTCATCAAGAGAAGCGATAGATGCTGCTTGGTCAGAGGCAAAAAATGCGACAATTGTACTCGATACGGCAGGTGCCATCACGTATTCAAAAGAATTACCAAAAGAAACAGTTGTCTTATATTTGTCTGTATCGGATAATCAGATATTACAAGATCGGTTAATTAAACGGGGAGATACGATTCGAAATCGAAGTTTACGCTTAGATTCTGGTGAAGCAAAACGAGACATGAAACTTCCAGCAGATCTTGAAGGTATAGCACATGTCATTATTAATGACGATTTAGTTGACGCAAAGAAACAGATTGATCAGTTAATTCAATCATTAGGTTAAGAGTGATTGCTTTTTTTAGTTGATATGGTATTCTTCTTAAAGAGTAACCATTATTATTTAGAAATGGAGATAAGCCTTTTGACTGAATTAATTGATGATGCATTGCATATACTAAAAGAAAATAAATATAAAATTACGAAACAAAGAAAAAGTTTATTAACGTATTTAAGTCAGTATGAGGAAGCTTATGTTGACGTTACAGTTGTGGATGACTATATGAGAAATAAATATCCAGGGATGAGTCATAATACAATTTATCGAAATATCAAAGAATTTAAAGAAATGGGTCTTGTTGAGCAACGGATGAATGGTGAACGAGCCTGTGTAAAATATCAATGTGATTTTAGTCACAAACATCACCATCATTTTATTTGTACTTCTTGTAGTAAGGTGGTTGAACTTGATAGCTGTCCGCTAGATTATTTTGTAAAACAGTTACCAGGTTACAAAATAGAAGAACATAAATTTGAATTACATGGGATTTGTGATGAATGCCAAAAAAAATTATCGAAAAATTAAGTTTATCTTCGAATAAACTTCAATAACAAATGGTTTAATGGAAAAAGTACAAAATTGGAGTGAGAGTTAATGGCATATAGAACGCCACCATTTATAACACCTTTTGCAATTGTTTCTATCGTACTTGCATTGGGCGCAACTAACGTTGTTGTTAACAAAACAACGAATACAAACGAAGGAGCAACAGTTTCTTCAGTAGCTTCATCACCGTCGGAAACTAAACCTAAAGTAGACGATAATTCGAGTTCCAAAGAAGTAAGTTCATCTTCTGAGACGAGTTCTTCTGATTCGTCCTCTTCATCAGAAAGTTCAAAAGATGAGTCTAGTAGTTCAAGTGCTGCCGATGAAACATCAAACAAATCAGCAAGTACAAGTGCCGATAATACAACGGATGATAAGAGCGCGGAAACAAGTACCGATGACACAACTGATACAAGTACAGATACTGATACAAATGCGGATAAAGCTAGCTCGGCAACAAGCACAAGTAGTAGCGTGAAGAATACTAAAACGGTAACGACTGACAAAGCCAAAGCCAGTGCAGAAACGACAAATACAGACTAAGGATTAGGAGGTAAATAAATGTTTAGTTTACTAGATTTAGCAAACCATTATTTAGGGTTTATTAATGTTAATTTAAAATTAAAAAATAGAATTTATACTGTTTTAGGCTTTCTTGGTAATTGGTATTTATTGTATATCGCATCACGATATTTCATAAATGGTTATTATGTTAGAGGTAGTTTGTTTATTCTTGCTTTTTTTGTTTTATTATATTTTATTGTTTTAAATGTTATTCATTATTTTACAAATAAAACAACTAAATTTGATCCTTCACCGAAAATTGAAAAATTGTTGGGCGGACCGCCTAAGGAAGAAATTGAAGGAGATAAACGTCGCCGAATGCAACCAGGTTATGTTCAAACGAATGGCCTATTTGATTCTAAAATGCTGATGCCAGCGACACTTAGGACAAATAGAAACGAAAAAGTAAGTATTCAAAAAATTGCTGATCAAATGAAGCAAGTTAAGTATTCAGATTTTGATTATGATGGATTGTCAGATGATGCTATTATAAAAGAAATTCAGAAAACAGGAAAACCAGTGTCAGAGTTAGCACAGCCCGTTGCTTTTCCATTTTTTGAATTAAAAATAGAAGACGAAAAAATGAATGTTTACGCTGGAATGAATCAGATTGATAAACAATTGATTGGTCGCCTAACCCATGTTGGTTTATCTGATATTGAAACGGCTAAAGAACAATATGATATTTACTTAGCAACAGCAACTATTTATGGTGGTAATCAGAAGGTTGCTGGTCGATCATCAGTTATTGAAGAATCACATAAATTTCACGTTAAAGTTCAAATTGCCTATAAAGAAAAAGAAAATTAGTAAAAAAGTGATAGCAAATAACTACATTGCTATCACTTTTTTTGTGATTATATGGTACATTTAAAAAAGACTGCAATTAAACATCCATTTGGTAGTATAATTAAAGTATCACAAAAAAGAATAAAAGAGTTAAGAGAAGGGGATTGAGAGTATGGCAATGATCGAATTTAAAAATGTGGAGAAATATTACGATAAATTTCACGCATTGAAGAATATCAATTTAAAAGTTGAAGCAGGCGAAGTCGTCGTTATTATCGGGCCATCTGGTTCTGGAAAAAGTACATTAATCAGAACTATCAATGGTTTAGAGCAAGTTAACGAGGGGCAACTATTAGTTGATAATTTTGATTTAGCAGATAAGAAAACGAATATTGATAAAATCAGAAAAAATGTTGGGATGGTATTTCAACATTTTAACTTGTACGAAAACAAAACTGTTTTAGAAAATATTATGCTTGCACCACGTTTAGTTTTAAAACGGGATGAAGCTGAAAATAAAAAAATCGCAATGGATTTATTAAAAACAGTTGGACTTGATGATAAAGCACAATCATATCCTAGAATGTTATCAGGTGGACAATCGCAAAGAATTGCCATTGCCCGTAGTCTAGCTATGAAACCTAAGGCGCTATTATTTGATGAACCAACTTCTGCATTAGATCCTGAAACAATTGACGATGTTTTAAAAGTTATGAAAGATATCGCTAAAAATGATGGGATCACAATGATTGTTGTAACTCATGAAATGGGCTTTGCTCGTGAAGTAGCCGATCGTGTTATTTTCATGGCTGATGGTCAAATTCTTGAGGATGATACAACAGTAGAATTTTTCGACAATCCAAAAGAAGAACGTGCAAAAAAATTCTTGAGTAAAATTATTAAACATTAAGGAGCTCAAGACTGTGAGAGTGGGGATTAAAATATGAAACAATTAAGAAAAATTAGCTTATTGTTTATGAGTATAGCTATGGTATTAGTTATTGCAGGCTGTGGAGCGCAAAGTAAAGCCAACATTGCAACAACAGCTAAAGAAACAAAAACAATTAACTGGGGTGTTAAAGCAGATACGAAGTTATTTGGTTTAATGAACATCAAAACCGGTGAAATCCAAGGATTTGATATTGATATTGCTAAGGCAGTGACAAAAAAAATCTTAGGTAAAGATGGTAAAGCTAATTTTGTTCAGGTAACAAGTAAAACAAGAATTCCACTTTTGAAAAATGGAAATATTGATGCAATTATTGCGACGATGTCCATTTCTAAAGATCGTGAAAAACAAGTTGATTTTTCTAACTCTTATTTTGCTGCCGGACAAGCTATTTTAGTTAAAAGAACAAGCTCAATTAAATCCGTAAAAGATTTGAATAAAGACGGTATGGTTGTTTTAGGTGTTAAGGGTTCAACTTCAGTTATTAACATGAAGAAGTATGCACCTAAAGCAGAAGTGCTGGAACTAGATGATTATGCGCAAGCATTAACCGCACTAAAATCTGGTCAAGGTGATGCTTTAACAACTGATAATGGTATTTTATATGGGATGGTTAAAGAGAATTCTGATTTTGCTGTTGTTGGTGGTACTTTTACGCATGAACCTTACGGAATTGCGATTGATAAAGGCCAAGGTGAATTTAAGAATGAAGTTAATAAGGCTTTAGCTGAAATGCGTGCCGATGGCTCGTATGAAAAATTATTAAACAAATGGTTTGGCGATATTCCAGGATTTAGTGTGAAGGAGGCGAGTCAACAATGATTACGATTTTTACAGAACATTGGCAAGCCTTATTAACAGGACTTGGCTATACATTGTGTTCAAGTGTACTCGCATTATTTTTTAGTTTAATTATAGGTTCGTTCTTTGCAATTTTGGAAGAAATGCCATATCGAATTTTAAAAATTATTGCACGTATCTATATTGAAATATTTAGAAATATTCCGTTATTGGTTGTTGCAATGTTTTTCTACGTTGTGGTACCTATGTACGTTACGAATATCAACGGATTTACAGCTGGAACAATCGGACTAACGATTTACACATCTGCCTTTATTGCAGAAACAGTTCGTGCTGGGATTAGAGCTGTTGATCCTGGACAAATGGAAGGTGCTCGCTCAAACGGGTTAACATTCATGCAATCGATGTTTCATATTATTTTACCCCAGGCATTTAAATATGTGATTCCACCTTTGGGTAATCAGTTCATTAATTTGGTAAAAAACTCTTCAGTTTTAGCCTTCGTTGCTGGATTTGATTTAATGTACCAAGGTGATATTATCGCATCAACAACATTTGATACAATCAACACGTACATTATCGTTGGGGTGTTATATTTAATTATCACGATGCCATTAAGTTATTACATGAGACATTTAGAAAAGAAATTAAGTTAAAGGGGGTCTAGAAAAATATGTCAGATTTTATTGCAGCATATAGTTGGGAAAATATTCGCTACTTACTACAAGGATTATTAGTAACAATCGAAGTTTCAGTTATTTCAATTATTTTCAGTTTTATAATTGGCGCTATTCTAGGCCTAACACGATATATTAAAGTAAAACGTTTATCTGCTATAGTTGGTTTTATAATTGATTTAATTCGAAATTTACCATTACTTTTAATCTTATTTTTCGTTTATTTTGGCTTAGCAAATGTTGGTATTCGGTTATCAATTTTCTGGTCAGCAACGTTAGCGATGACCGTTTTCGAATCAGCAATGTTAGCTGAAATCATTCGAAGTGGTATTCAAGCTGTTGAACCCGGACAAATGGAAGGTGCTCGCGCAAATGGTCTAACTTATTGGCAAGGTCTGCGTGTGATTGTCTTACCACAAGCTTTAAAGAAAATGATTCCACCATTGGTTAGTCAATTTATCTCATTAATTAAAGATACGTCATTGGCTACTATCATTGTTTTACCAGAGTTACTGTATCATGCACAATTAGTATACGGTCAAAATACTAATTATGTTATTCCAATGTTCGTCGCTTTAGCAGTGATGTACTTCGTCGTTTGTTATGCACTATCATTGGTTTCAAGATACTTAGAAAGACGCTTAGCGTAGACAATAAAATAAAAATGGTTGTTGAAATCTATATAGATTTTAGCAACCATTTTTATTAGTTAGTAGAATCGGCATAAAATGACGGTTTGTTTGATTGAAAAATAAATTAGAAAGAAGATGATGTCATGGTGAAAATTGCTGTTATTCTAGGGAGTTCAAGAGAGAATTCTATTGGTAAAAGGGTCATTAAGTATATTGAAGGAGTAGCAAAAAATCAGGATAATGTTGAATTTTCATTTCTAAAATTAAGTGACTATCAGTTAACCTTCTTCCACGAAAAATTGGCACCTATGCAAAATGAAAATCGACAACTACCTGAAAATGAAGCACGATGGATAGCGGATGTAGCTGCGGCAGATGGCTTTATTATCTTAACGCCTGAATATAATCATGCTATTCCAGCCGTTTTGAAAAATGCAATCGATTATTTGGCTTTTGAAGGGCAACGTAAACCAGTTAAGATTGTGGGCTACTCAGATAACATGCGCGGTGCACAATTTGCAACAGCTGAATTAGTACCTATTTTGAATCGATTAGGATTTATCACGTTGCCTACGCCAACATTATTGGGAATAGTTGATCAAACATTTAATGAAGATGGACAACTAAATAACGATGCTAAGTTAACAGATTATACAAAAAATAAAATTGCTCAGACTTTGCAAGAAATTAAATTTTATACACAACTTTTTGTGAATAATCCTTTTCCCGGAAAATGATGAATTAAAAATAAAAATGTGTAATGACAATAGCTGTCATTACACATTTTTTATTATAGATCTTTATTTTTATGTGTTTCGTATAAATAAACCGGGATACCAAGTGCAACAATTGTAAATGAAATTAAAACACCTACAATATCTGATTGAACTTCGCTAACTAAAACGAAGGCTGCACCTAAGATAGCAACAATAGGTGTTATGGGGAACAATGGAACTGAGAAAACACGTTTTAAATCTGTTCCTTTATTCCGACGGCGTAAGATAAAGAGGCCGACGAAAGTCATAACATAAAAGCAATAAACTGTAAAAATACAAATTTCAGATAAGCGATCAGCATCAAAAAATAAAATCATAATCGCTGCAATACTTAAAGCCACACATGTTGCAATAACAGGTGAATGTGATTTTGGATGTAAATAAGATATTTCTTTATGGAAAGGTAATTGTTTGTTCTTACCCATTGCCCACATAATTCGAGGGAATGTCATGATTTTACCGTTCATACAACCAAGAATAGAAATAATGACACCGATATTCATAATTTTTCCACCAAGTTGGCCAAAGGCAATCTTAGCAAATTGTGGTGTTGCATTTTCGCCTAGTTGATGGATTTGACTAGCAGGCATGACACGCATAATACTGAACGAAACAAGAATATAAATAAGAAGAACAATTGAAATTCCTAAAACAATAGCTCTAGGTAATGTCTTTTTAGGATTTTTAATTTCATCACCCATATTAGCAATCAGAATCCAACCATCATAAGCAAATAAAGTAGCTAGTATACCAACACCAAAATTATTTGTAGAGTGACTGACAGTTGCAACAGATTGGCCAAGTGCATTTGCATTGCCAAAAAATAAACCAAAAATAATAATAGCAGCAATAGGGAATAATTTACAAATAGTTGTAATAATCTGGAATGAAGCACCATAACGATTTGATAGCATATTTAGGAAGCCAATAGAAATGACTGCAATTAATGCGATTAAATGAGAATAACCAGCTGGAATACTAAAGAAATCTACTATTAAAATAGCAAGGTACGCGCCTAACGCAGCAATCATAGCTGGTCCATACACGATAACTTGCATCCAACCAGCTAAGAAACCCCAAATTTTACCGTAAATTTTTTCCATGTAGATATATAATCCACCGGTTTCTGGAATTTGAGATCCAATTTCAGCAACAGTTAGTCCAGCGGTTAAGGTTATGATACCACCACATAGCCATGCGAGCAGGGCATTTGTAGTAGAGCCGGTGTAGTCAAGTACCGAAGCTTGTTTAAAGAAGATACCAGAACCAATAACAGTTCCGATTACGATTGATAATGCTGACCATAGACCTAACGATCTGTTAAGTCCAACTGCTGGTTTTTTTTCCAAAATTGAATCCTCCTTTTCTAAAATGAATAGTTGCATTTTAGCATAACAGCGGGAATCATGCAATAAACTAGATATGATTATGACGACAAAAAAGAGTGCGTGAATCGGCTATTTCAGACCGATTCACGCACTCTTTTTATAGAATTATTTTAAACGATGTAATCTTGCAATTGGGTTGCAATAGTTTTTGTTGCATCAATCTTTAATTTTGTACCTGATTCTTCATAATCTGTTTCTAAGATAGTTGCCTTTTCATTGATTAAATCAACAAGTTGACCTTTATCAAATGGGATAAGAACAGTCATAATTTCGTTATCTTTAAAGACATTCTTTTTAATGATATCTACTAATTGATTAAGTGATTTTTCATCACGCGCACTATAAGTGAATTTATCATCTGAGAAAGTAGGATAATCAATATTTGCTAAATCAGCTTTATTATAGGCATAAATCATCGGAATGTTTTCGACGCCAATAGCTTTTAATGTATCTTCAGTTGTTTGAATCATTTCCTCAGCATGTTTATCAGCCACGTCAATCACTTGGATAAGTAAATCAGCTTGTGCAGCTTCAGCCAAGGTTGTACGGAAAGCTTTTACTAATTGG
This sequence comes from Dellaglioa sp. CoH-57-MRSF-18, assembly GCF_056781995.1. Next base: position 109,745 of record NZ_JBXAXX010000001.1, on the reverse strand, counting down.
TGAGGCAATTTGCTGACAAAACCAACAGTATCGCTCAATAAAATTTGTTTTTTATCTTCAAATTGAATATTACGGACACTTGTATCTAATGTAGCAAACAACATATTCTTTTCAAAAACTTGTTTGTCATCATCTTGTCCGATTAGACGAAGCAAGCCGTTCATTGTCGTTGATTTACCTGAATTAGTATAACCAACTAATGCAACAGTCGGAATACCAGATTTATCACGTTGTTTACGTCTAGTAGATTCTTCTTTGTCCATTTCAGCAAGATCTTTTTTAATGTGGTTAATCCGATTTTCAATCACACGACGATCTAATTCAATCTTCGTTTCGCCAGCACCACGGTTAGCGAGTCCACCACCAGATTGTTGATCTAGTTTATCTTGCATCCCTCTTAAACGAGGTAACTGATATTGAAGTTGAGCCATTTGAACTTGGAGTTTTGCTTCGCGTGATTGTGCTCTTGAAGCAAAAATAGCTAAAATCAGGCCTGTACGATCCATAACTTCCATACCTGATGCAGCTTCAAGGTTACGAATTTGAGTTGGTGATAATTCGTCGTTTACAACTAAAATTTTCACACCTTGTGCTTCACTTTCAGTCTTGAATTCTTCAGCTTTACCTTTACCAAAGTAAAGGGCAGCAGTTGGTCGATCTAATTTCTGACGAATGTCTTCAACAGCATGCATGTTGTTAGCTTCGACTAATGCAGCTAATTCAGACATTGTATAATCTAAATTTTCACGTTGTTTTTCGATACCAGCAATGAAAACGTCAATAACTGGTATTTCTGTAGAATAAGTTTCTTTCATGAGAACCTCCTCGTGGAACTTAATTAATAGGTTAAGTATAACATTTATTCAAAAAAATATTCGAACATCAAAATAAGTTAACTGAATTAAATGAGAATTAATGAATAAAAATGGCCAAACTCTCATTTTAACAACGTGCAAATGTTATGAGTTGAATATTTTATATAGTTAAACGGCTTTTTTAAAGGCGCTTGAATCTCTTTTTAATTAAATTAGAGTTTAATGTTGATTTTAATCTTTTTCTAATGTAAGATAAACCTACGTTAAGAAAAGGTAAATAAAAAAGGAGAGGTCATATTATGAAGTTAAAGTCAGTTTTGAAATTAAGTGGTGTGCTAGCATTGTCTGTCATTGTCTTGGCAGCGTGTGGATCTAAATCTTCATCTTCAGATAGTAAAGAACTCGCTGATAAACAGGTTATTAATTGGTCTGAAACAGCTGAATTACCATCGATGGATTTATCGACAGCAACGGATACAGTTAGCTTTAACATGTTGAACAATACTAATGAAGGTTTATACAGAATTGGTAAGAACAGTAAAGTGTCAAATGCACTTGCAACTAAAACAACCGTTTCAAAAGATGGCATGACTTATACATTTAAACTTCGTGATTCAAAATGGAGCAACGGAGACGATGTAACGGCTAAAGATTTTGTTTATTCATGGCAACGGACCGTTAATCCTAAGACAGCTTCACAATATGGTTACCTCTTCTCAGGGATTAAAAATTATGATGCAATCAGCGCGGGTAAGATGGCGCCATCAACATTGGGAATCAAAGCAACTGACAAACATACATTAGTTGTAACACTTGATAAAAAAGTACCATATTTCAAATTATTGATGGGCTTCCCAACGTTCTATCCACAAAATCAAAAAGTTGTTGAAAAGTATGGTTCTAAATATGGCACACAAAGCAAATACATGGTTTACAATGGTCCATTTACATTAAATGATTGGACAGGAACTAACTTAACTTGGGACCTAAAGAAAAATGACACTTATTGGGATAAAAAAGCAGTTAAGCTAACACAAATGAATTTCCAAGTTTCTAAAGATAATACAACAAGCTATAATTTATACCAAAGTCAAAAATTAGATATGACGAATTTATCTGCTGAACAAGCTAAAACATTGAAAACAGATAAAGACTATATCACACGTAAACAAGCATCAACGTTCTACTTACAATACAATCAAAAGAATAAATTATTTAATAACCAAAAGATTCGTCAAGCTATTTCATTAGTTATCAACAGAAAACAATTTGTTGATAAAATTTTAGGGGATGGCTCAACTGTTGCGACAGGTTTAGTATCATCAGGTCTTGCTTCAAATCCTAAAACAGGCGAAGATTTTGCAAAAGAATCAACCGTTAAATCAACTGCAAATACAGACATTGCAAAAGCAAAAGAATTATGGAAAGCAGGATTAAAAGAAGTTGGTGTTACAAAAGCTAGTTTCTCACTTCTAAGTGATGATACTGATAAAGCTAAGAAAACAAATGAATTTTTACAAAATGCGATTGAAGATAACTTAGATGGTGCGGATGTAACATTAACAAATATCCCATTCAAATCACGTTTAGCAAAATCAACTAGTGGTGATTTCGATATTGTTGTTACAGCATGGGGTGCTGATTTCTCAGACCCAATCTCATTCTTAGATTTATTTACTTCAGATAATTCACAAAATGCAGGTAAATGGAAAAATAGTGAATATGATGCATTGATTAAAGCTTCAAAAACAACAGATGCAAGTAATGCAGATAAACGTTGGGATGATTTAGTTAAGGCTGAAAAAATCTTGATGAAAGATCAAGGAATTGCACCTCTTTACCAAATGGCTCAAGCTCAATTATTAAGATCAACAGTTAAAGGTGTTATCTACAATGGAGCTGGTATCAATTACAATTTCAAAGATGCTTATGTTACTAAATAATTAATTAACGTGTTAAAATTTAACAAGTGAGAGTTAGCTACCACGGCTAATTCTGACTTGTTTTAATTACATAATAAAGCAAAAGTGAGGGTCAGAATTATGGGTAAATACCTAGTTAAACGAATTTTTTATATGCTACTGACGTTGTTTTTAGTCGCAACCATTACCTTCTTTTTAATGAAGTTAATGCCTGGATCACCTTATGCGAATCAGCAAAAAATGACAACTGAGCAATTACAGATTATGAATGAACAATATGGATTGAATAAACCCGTATGGCAACAATATCTCATTTACTTAGTGGGATTAGTTAAGGGTGATTTAGGAACGTCATTCCAATACAGTAATCAACCTGTGTCATACCTAATTTCAAGCCGTATTGGACCATCCGGACAACTTGGATTACAAGCTATCATCTTCGGAATAGTTATTGGAATTGTGATTGGTGCCATTGGTGCGATTAACAAAAATACTTGGATTGATACTTCTTCAACAATTTTATCAATCTTAGGTATCTCAATTCCTTCTTTCGTCTTAGCTGTTTTATTACAGTATTACGTAGGATTAAAGTTAGGCTGGTTACCAATTGCTGATTGGGGCGGATTCAGTTACACGATTCTACCGACAATTGCTTTAGGGGTTGGCCCACTGGCGGAGACGGCCAGGTTCATTCGAACCGAGATGGTGGATGTCCTAAGCAGTGATTACATTGAACTGGCTAAGGCTAAAGGATTAACAAAGTTTGGCGTTGTATTCCACCATGCTTTACGTAATAGTTTAATTCCTTTAGTAACATTAATCGGCCCTTATACGGTTGCATTAATGACTGGTTCAATGGTTGTTGAAAATATATTCTCAATTCCTGGAATTGGTGAACAATTCGTAAAATCAATTTTGACAAATGATTTCCCCACAATCATGGGTGTTACAATGCTTTATTCAGCTGGACTAGTAGTTGTTATCTTATTAACAGATATCATTTACGGTATTATTGACCCAAGAATTCGATTAACTGGAAGGAGAAATTAACGATGGCAGATAAAATTGACCTACCAGTAGATGCATTTGAACCGTTAGATAAAAATAACGCTATTGATAATGAAAAAATTGCTGCACCGTCGTTGACTTTCGTTCAGGATGCTTGGCGTCGGTTGAAGAAAAATAAAGGGGCTTTTATCTCACTTTGGGTCCTGGTTGCAATTTTTATTTTGGCATTTGGATCCCCCATTTTAGCACCACATAGTGCAACAGAACAAAATGTTGAGTATACAAATTTACCACCTAAAATTCCTGGTGTACCAATAGATGGATTAAATGGAAAGTTAAAAACATCATCAGGTAGCTGGTATGATGCTTATGAACAAAATAGTATTCCAAAAGATAAATACTTTATTTTAGGAACGGATGTTTTTGGACGTGATTTGTTATCAAGAATTATGTATGGAACTAAGATTTCCTTAATCGTGGCACTAGTTGCTGCATTAGTCGATTTAGGAGTCGGTGTTGCTTATGGAATCTTGTCCGGTTGGCGTGGCGGACGTGTTGATACATTCATGCAGCGAATCATCGAAATTATTTCATCGGTACCTAACTTGGTCGTTATTGTTTTAATGTTATTGGTTTTCAAACCAGGTTTAACATCAATTATTTTAGCAATTGCAGTGACTGGTTGGACAACGATGGCTCGATTAGTTCGGGCACAAACGTTGAAATTAAAAGATCAAGAATATATTCTTGCAGCTCGAACTTTAGGCGAGTCACCCGTAAAAATTGCAGTGAAACATTTACTACCTAACTTATCGAGTGTGATTATTATTCAAACAATGTTTACAATTCCTAGTGCTATTTTCTTCGAAGCTTTCTTAAGTTTCATCGGAATTGGGATTAGTGCTCCTCAAGCTTCACTTGGGTCATTATTGAATGATGGTCAAAAGAATTTCCAGTTTTTACCATACCAAATGTGGTATCCAGCAATTGTTTTATGTATTATCATGGTTGCCTTCAACTTATTAGGTGATGGACTCCGTGATGCCTTTGATCCAAAAACGAAAGAGTAGGTGTTGAAAAATGGCAGAAAATATTTTAGAAGTTAACAATCTAGAAATTAATTTTCATACGTATGCTGGAGATGTTAAAGCCATACGTGATGTTAGTTTTCATCTGGCTAAAGGTGAAACTTTAGCAATCGTTGGTGAATCAGGTTCCGGTAAATCCGTTACAACAAAAAGTTTAATGGGATTATTAGCTAATAATGCAGAAGTTATGGGTGGAGAAATTCTTTTTCATGGTGAAGATTTACTTAAAAAATCAGAAAAACAAATGGAAAACATTCGTGGTAAAGATATCGCAATGATTTTCCAAGACCCAATGACTTCTTTAGATCCTACTATGAGAATTGGTAGACAAATTGCTGAACCATTAATGAAGCATAAACATGTAAAAAAAGAAAAAGCAATGGCGCAAGCCTTGGAAATTTTGAAGTTAGTTGGGATTACAGATGCTAAAAAACGCTTTAAGGACTATCCACATCAATTTTCTGGTGGTCAACGCCAACGAATTGTTATTGCGATTTCATTAGTTTGTTATCCAGAAATTTTAATTGCTGATGAACCAACAACAGCTTTAGATGTAACCATCCAAGCACAGATTTTGGAATTAATGAAAGAATTACAAGCAAAAATTGAAACATCAATTATTTTCATTACCCATGATCTAGGGGTTGTTGCTGGTATGGCTAATCGTGTAGCGGTTATGTATGCAGGTCGGATTGTTGAATATGGGACAGTCGATGAGGTCTTTTATAACCCACAACATCCATATACTTGGGGCTTATTGAATTCAATGCCAACACTTGATAGTGAACATCTGTACGCAATTCCAGGTACACCTCCTGATTTATTGGATCCACCAAAAGGGGATGCATTTGCCGCTCGGAATGAGTACGCTATGAAGATTGATACAGAACAACAACCACCATTCTTCGATGTTTCACCAACACATGCAGCAGCTACATGGTTGTTGCATCCAGATGCACCTAAAGTAACGCCGCCAGTTGAAATTCAAAGACGGTATAAAATTTTTGCAAAACAACAAGAAACAAAAATTAAAGCGAATCAAAATTTGGTAGAAAACTAAGGAAGGGGAGCTGAACATAGTGGAACAAAAGAAAAATAAAATTTTAAAAGTCCGTCATTTAAAACAATATTTTAATGTCGGCAAACCAGACGAAGTGAAAGCTATCGATGATATTTCATTTGATATTTATGAAGGCGAGACATTTGGCTTGGTGGGCGAGTCAGGGTCTGGTAAAACAACAACAGGTCGTAGTATCATCAATTTATATGAACCAACTGATGGTAAAATTGATTTTGATGGTGTTGATATTCGTAAAATTAAGTCTAAAAAAGATAAATTACAATTTCGCCGTGACATGCAAATGATTTTTCAAGATCCATATGCATCACTAAATCCACGAATGAAAGTTAAAGATATTGTGGCAGAAGGAATAGATATTCACCATTTAGCTGCCAATGATGAAGCACGTGCGAAACGTGTTGAAGAATTATTAGAAACAGTTGGATTGAATAAAGATCATTCTAGCCGCTACCCCCATGAATTTTCAGGTGGCCAACGCCAACGTATTGGTATTGCTCGTGCTTTAGCTGTAGAACCTAAGTTTATCATCGCAGATGAACCTATTTCTGCATTAGATGTTTCAATTCAAGCGCAGGTTGTTAATTTGTTGAAGGAATTACAAATTGAACATAACTTAACATATTTGTTTATTGCACATGATTTATCAATGGTTAAATATATCAGTGATCGAATTGGTGTGATGCATTATGGTAAGTTATTAGAAATAGCTCCTGCAGACGAAATATATACACATCCTTTACACGATTATACAGCCAGTTTAATCTCGGCCGTTCCTGTTCCTGACCCTGAATTTGAACGTAATCGCATTCCAGTACCATACGATTCGTCAGTTGAGGCAGATGGTAAAAAACGTCGAATGGTTGAAATTTCGCCAGAACATTTTGTTTTAGCAAGTGAAGATGAAATCCCTATGTATAAGGAACGAGCTGCCAATACTTTGGCAGAAGAAGCTGAATAATAAATCAGAAAGATCTTTTCAAGAATTTTTGAAAAGGTCTTTTTTGATTTTAAAAAGGGTGTAAACTATTAATTGTATGAGTATCTTAAATATATTAAAGGAAGTATAAAAATTTTAGGTAATTATGCATAAAATAATGTATACTAGATGTATTAGAATTAGGTAACGACATAACTATTTTTTGATTTGGGAATGAATAAAAGGTTCAACTAAAACGTTATGTGGAACAAAGGGTTTTATATGGTGGGGAGAATGGGAGCACCCAACATGATAGATGATACAGAAGTATATAATGAAGCGTACAAAGAATTACCGTATGATGTACAATTACTTTTTCAAGAGGGGCGTCTCTGCGAAAAAGATAATGATTTAGCCGTATTATTCGATTTATTTATTAAAAGTACAATTAATTTTACTGAATTCTATGGATTTAACGATGATAGAAAGCAGCTATTTGATGAATTGAAACAAAATCCAGAAGAGGCCGCGCAGTTAATTAAGCAATATCGGTATTATCGTAATTGGTTCGAAAAATATCAGGCTAATGTTAATTGTTTTTCGAAATTAAGATTTCTAACTGTCTGTGAATGGTATGATGGTCAACAAGCATATGCAAGTAATAATTAAGAAATGCTATCATACAAGAAATTAAGTAAAAAAAAGTTAGAATATAAAATTAATTTAACTTAAAATGCGAACTTAAAATATACGGCAAGCTTAACAATATTGTTAAGCTTTTTTTGTTTTTATAAGACGCAGAAAAAATTAAAATAGATAACAAGCCAAGTGCTTGTTATCGATGAGAAGGGTGTGGTATATTAATTGCAATTATCGGGGGGTAATCGAATGAGTTTAGGTGAAGGAATAAAAAATGTAAACGCATTACCGTATGATGTGAGGCTATTATTAGAGGAAAGAAATATTCCGGAGAATCAAATGAGTTGGGAAATTATTTCTGATGTGTTTCTTGAAAGTATTGCGACTTACACAGCATTTTATGGATTTAATGAGGATCGTAGAGCGCTATTCAATGATTTAAAAAATGATAAAAATGAGGCCAATCAAATTATAACAACCTATAAAGAATATCGTGAGTGGTTTAAATACTATCACGTTCATTTTGAAAATCTAGAAGATGTGAGGTTTTTAACGATTTGTGAGTCAATAGGTGTAGATGGCATAATAATAAAAGATTAAATTCAAAAACGCTATGACTACTTTTAATTAAGTAGTCATAGCGTTTTTGAATTTAATCTTTAATACCATCTCTTTTACGTTCACGTTCAGCAATCATTGGCATAATGAATCCAAGACCGATAAGAACAACGACACTAATAATATTGATGGCTAACTGGTAGTAGAATAGTGAGCTACCCATCTCGACATCTTGAGGAATAATCCCAAAGACTGTTGCCAAAACAGTAACAACTAAGCACCATAAACCAACAGCGTAAGCTAATTTGTCATTTTTAATGAAGACATATTCTGATGGATATTTAGCACTATTTTTACGGATCTGCATGAAGGCGAAGAAAATCCAACAAGTGACACCTGGTGAAATAATTCCATTCAAGTTCAGTAACCAATTAAAGATTGTATTCATATCTGGCAAGAAGACACCCAAGAAGAGAATGAAGGCACTTAAAGTACAAGTTAAAATGTACCCATTAATTGGTAAACCATCTTTGTTAACTTTAAGTAATTTCTTAGGCATATAACGAGCGCCTGTGTCAGAGATAAGCATGCGAGTCATAGCGTCAAGAAGAACAGCTAGAAGAGCACACATGTACACAATTTGAGTAATAGCGAAGGCATACATTAACCAACTACCCATATGAAATTGATCTCCTAAACGAAGGAATGCGTAGTACGAACCATTCATTTTAAAATCATTAGGAATGTTATGGGCATTGAAGAAAATCCCAAGTGCGAATGAGCCGAAAACTGTTAAGAAGATTGTCATAACGGTTAACATAATCATGGCTTTAGGGAAATCTTTTTTAGGTTTTTTCATTTTTGTGACAAATGGCGCAATTAATTCTGCACCATTAATCGCATAAATTAATAAACCAATTGTTGTGAAATAATGTAAATCAAATTTAGGAATTAGTGTGTGCCAGCTCATATTTGTTGTTGCAATACGACCTGAAGGTGTTAATAATGAGCCAAATGCCATTACAACATATAAAATTGTGAGGATGAACATGGTACCACCACCAATAAGACCTAAAAATTCTAATGAACCTTTGAAGAAACGTTGAACAAAAATGAAACCAACGAAGATTACTAATGTTATTAACGCGAACATAGCTGTTGATAAACTATCTTCGAGTGCATTACTTCCGTTAAATAACCAACCAAAGCCAACAACGACTGAATTAGCGGTATCAACAACGTAAGGAATCGAAGCAGCCCAATAAGTCCATGCCGTAAAGTAACCTAGTTTTTCGCCACGAGTTCCGCGAACCCATGAACTTAAACCGCCACCTTCTGAATTAAAGACGGAACCTAATTGTCCTACCATTAAAGAATAGGGAATTACATATAATAGCAATAAAATGATCCAAGATGTAATAACGCCCATACCTTGATTTTGAAAGTTATAGACGATATCGTCGAAGCCAATAACTGTTACGAATGACATTAATGCCAAAACTGGCCACGATATAAATGTTTTTTTCTCGTTTTCCATAAGTACCTCCCGTGATAAATAACTATGTAAATTAAACTAACAATTTATAAGTATAGTGAACTGACTAATTAATTTCCATGAAAAATTAAATTAATATAAAATGTAATCGTTTTAATGAGAATTAAGTTAAGAATTAACGATAATAAAAATTGCTATTTAATGTGTACTATGTATAATAGTACACATATAGTAAAATGATAAATATAAATGGAGGACTAATAAAATGAAAGAAATAGTTGTAAGCGCAAAAGATGTTAAAAAAGTCTACGGTAAGAATAAAGAGAAGAAAACGGAAGCCTTAAAAGGGATTAATTTTTCTGTCGAACAGGGTGAATTTATTGGTATCATGGGGGCATCAGGATCAGGTAAATCAACATTACTTAACTTATTATCAACACTAGACCAGCCGACTTCAGGACAAATTGAGATTAATAATCAGGATATCTCAATGATGCGTGGCGATAAACTATCAGATTTTAGAGCACAACAAATTGGCTTTATTTTCCAAAGTTTTAACCTGCTAGATAACTTAACGGCAGCTGAAAATATAACATTGCCACTATCATTACAGAATGCGTCTATTTCTAAATATCAAGAACGTATTGATAAATTAACGAAAACACTGGGGATAGATAGTGTTCTTGGACAATTTCCAACTGAATTATCTGGTGGCCAAAAGCAACGAGTTGCAGCAGCTCGTGCTTTAGTCCATAATCCTGCAATCTTATTAGCAGATGAACCAACAGGTGCTTTGGATTCTAAAAGTGCAAAGTCACTCCTATCAACGATGGAAAGTTTAAATAAAAATGATCAAGTATCAATTTTGATGGTGACTCATGACGCTGTTAGTGCGAGTTACTGTCAACGAATTCTCTTTATTAAAGATGGTAAGATTGGTCGAGAATTGATTCAAGGAACGAATACGCGAACAGAGTTTTATCAAGAAATTTTAAATGAACTAGCTAAGAGTGAACAATAATTTTAAGAAGGGAGGAAACAATATGTTATTAAAATTATCCTTAACTGGAATTAAGAGTCGCTTTAAAGATTATCTAATCTTGTTATCAGGACTCATTATGGCTTCAGCAATCTTTTACATGTTTGAAGCATTAGCAACTAATCAAGAATTTATTAAACAAAATGCGACGATAAAATTTGCAGCAATGATTTTCCAAGTAGGTTCTGTACTACTTGCAATTATTACACTGTTTTATATTATCTATGCGAATACATTTTTAATGAGCATGCGTCAAAGAGATTATGGGATGTTCATGATGCTAGGCGCTAAAAAGCGTAAGATTGGGCGCTTAATTTTCACTGAAACTTTAATTATTGGCTTAATTGCAACAGCTGTTGGTATTTTAGTTGGTATTGGACTGACATATGGCGTTAGCCAATTTTTAGTAGATAAAATGGATCTTGCACCGCATTCTTTTCAAGCTTTTTATTTCCCAGCAATCCTAATAACAATGCTTTTCTTCGTTATTCTTTTCATGATTGCTGCTATATTTAATCGACAAAGCTTGTTAAGAACGCCTATCTTAAAATTATTAAATGAAGCAGAACAACCACAAGGTAAAAAGCTAAAATCTTATAATATCTTAATTCAAAGTATCTTAGGATTAGGTTTAATTGCAAGTGGCTATTATTTATTAAGTCATTTAGCACTGTTTCAAATGGCTGGATTTATTGGGTCAGTCGTAACAATTTTGATTGGGACATTTTTAATTTTCAATTCATTATTTAGTGGATTGGTTCAATTATTAAAACGTAATAAGGGATTTTCTGAAAAGCAATTAAATACCTTTTTATTAGGGCAACTTAGCTTTCGATTAGGTTCATTAAATCGGGTTCTAACAATGGTTGCGATGTTATTTGCACTAGCATTAGGCGCAATAACTGTTGGGATGGGATTCTCTGGTGTGGTTGATCAAACAGCTACTTCTACTTCCCCATATGATGTTGTTGTCCAAAATCCATCAACAAAAGAGAAAAAATTACTTAGTCAATTGACTGATAAAAAAGAGTCCATTTATGAAGCAAAAAAAGTTGGTTCTGTCCGTTATTTTAAAAAATCTGACTTTGTGAAATCACCATTGTACACGCTTGATTTCACGGAAACGGGAACGGCTACCGGTAAATTTATTAAAGTTGACCCTGCCAAAATGACAGCTAAAAATGAGGATAATCTATGGGGAAATGCTGTTAGAACTACATTGGAATCCCCTGATATGTTAAATCCAGTACTTGTCTCTGACGCATCATTTTCAGCTGTTTCGGCGAAGACACAACGTATCCATACTGTTAGGTTAGCATCATTTAAAGATAATAAAGAAATCTTAAAAGCATTGAGCGAAGAAATACCTAAAAATCAGTTAGATAATTCATCTTATTTTATGAATAAGTATGTCGTATATCAGTTGGCTAACGGCATTTATGGCGGATTAGAATTCATTGGATTCTTCTTAGGCGTTGCGATGTTGGCAATGTTAGCAAGTGTTCTTATGTTTAAAATATTGTCTAGTGCGGCAACGGATAAAAAACGATATGATTTATTGAACCAATTAGGCGCTAAGCAACGACTAATGAAAAAATCAATTAGGCGCGAAATTGGCATCTTATTCTTCTTACCTGGAATTGTCGGTGTAATCCACGTTTTATTCGGACTACAAATGTTCAAGGAATTAATTCCAGATCCATATTCACATATAACGATTCCATTTATTATTTTTGCAGTTCTCTATTTGGGATATTATTGGGTAACAGTTACCTTATATAAAGGGATGGTATTAAAAAAATAAAAAAGAGGTGAATATTCAGTTTTTAAAACTGAGTATTCACCTCTCTTTATTTAGATGGGTTGTTCGCCAAAATTACCATAATAGCTAACTTCAATTGTATCGTGATGAACGATTAATTTAGTGACGCTACCATTTTTAGGACTAGATGATATATCAATATTAGGTGCGTATCGTGAAACGATACTTCTAATTGCTGTCCCGTGACCAACTAATAGAACGTTGTCATTATTATTTTGGTTAGTGCGTAAAAAATCAAAAGCATGATCATAGCGATTCCAAAATTCTTGGTCATTTTCAGCTAAATTAAAAGGGTCAGCACTTTTTATGAAATCACGTGAGTCTTCGATGGAATATTTTTCAAGAATATCATTGAAGGTTTGACAATTAAAAGGTGTACCAACTGTTTGCATAACAGCTGCAGTATCTTGGCCTTCAAATGAGCCATAATATTCTTCTCTAAAAAGTGCTGTTTCAATTGGTGTTAACTGTGCATTTTCTTCAACATTCGTTTCACTTAAAATATGGCTTAGTGTTTTTTTTGTACGCATTGTGTCACTTCGATAAATGGCATTAAATGATTTATCGCGTAAAAGTTTTCCTGAATGGGTGGCATCGTTGATTCCCTTATCTGTAAGTGGAGAGTCACACCAGCCTTGCATTCTCTGGAAAGAGTTAAAAAAAGTTTGGCCATGACGAACCATATAAACGGTAAATGACATATGAAATCCTTTCATAAATAAATATTTAATTTGTAAATAAAAAAGGTACTTAGAGCTGTCTGGTTTTTGATGAATAGTCTCACTTAATGCATTAATTTTAGAAAAAGAAAAGACTTTTATTTTATTTAATCCAATGTATACTAAATAAACGGAGAATTAAAATATGAGATTATTTATGACTACTAGTAAGATGATACCGAATGAGATATTAATTACAAGTCTAAATCTAATTGTTTTAACTGCATAAATTGTATTAACTATTCAAGAAGGAGTGTTTATTATTTTGATTACGTTGGCTGGTATTATTGGTTCAGGAAAATCTAGTATGACAAAAATTTTATCTGAAGAACTTGGGGTAGAGGCTTTTTACGAACCTGTTACAGATAACCCGGTATTACCTTTATTTTACAAAGGTAACGAAATCGCTGCAAAAAAACGTGAAGCAGGGGATAAGGAAGCAACAAATCCCTACGCTTACTTATTACAAACTTTCTTTTTGAATCGTCGTTTCAGAATGATTAAAGCAGCAATGCAAGAAGATAATAATGTTCTTGATCGTTCAATTTATGAAGATGCTATTTTTATGAAGATGAATACAGAAATGGGTAATGCCACAACTGTTGAATATAACATCTATCAAGATTTATTAGAAAATATGCTTGAAGAGTTACCTTATGCTGCACATAAAAAATCACCCGATTTGATGGTTATGATTAAAGTTTCTTATGAAACAATGGTTAATCGTATTCAAAAACGTGGCCGTGATTATGAACAAATTGAAACTGACCACTCATTGGTTGAATACTATAAAACATTACTTCGCTATTATGAAGATTGGGAAAAAGAATATGACGTTTCTGAATTTTTAGTTATTGATGGCGATAAATACGATTTTGTTGAAAATGAAGCTGATCGTAATATTGTTTTAAATATTATTGAAGATAAATTACAAGAATTAGGTAATTTATCTGAAAAAGAAGTTATCGATTACAAGACACAACGTAAATCAATTTAAACTAAAAGGAGTAACCAATTTTAAAAATTGGTTACTCCTTTTTTATTTAGATTTTATCATCATCGTGATGATTGAAATATTCAACTTTAACTGAATTGTCATCAACGATTAACTTAGTTACACTACCGTTTTTAGGGCTCATTGTAATATCAATTTCGGGTGCAAAATGAGAAACGATACTTCTGATTGTTGTCCCATGACTGACAACTAAAACGTTATCGCCATCTTTAGCATCTTTACGCAATAAATCAAAACCTTTATTACGACGTGCCCAAAAATCGGCATCGTCTTCAGCATCATGGAAAGGATCGATTTCTTTGAAGAAGTCACGTGCCTCTTCAATTGAAAATTTTTGCAAAATCTCAGTGAAATTAGCAGCGCCATGTGGCTTACCAACAACAAACCAAGCTTGAGAAGAATCGGCACCTTCATAGTAACCATAGCCTTGCTCTCTAAGAAACTCAGATGTTGTAACAATTAAATCTGAAGAGTTTTCATTTTCAGATAAAATGTAGTTAGCTGTACGATTTGCGCGGGTTGTATCACTACTGTATGCATTAGCAAACTGAATTTGTGATAATTTTTTTCCAGTAGTGTGGCCGTCGTTAATGCCTTTTTCTGTAAGTGGTGAATCGGACCAACCTTGCATCCGATTATATTTATTGAAAATGGTTTGACCATGGCGAACGAGATAGACTGTAAATGGCATGAGAACCTCCTGAAGTTTATGTGATAGCCCCATTATACGCTAAAGAAAACGATTATTCTAAAAAGCTTATCCTAGAATTTAGCATCAAGTTTTTTTCTAAGTAAAAATTTCGTAAGTTGTACTAACCCAGCTAAGACCACTGGAAGTAATGCTATCCCGGCAATTGAAAGGAAAATAATAGAAAAATGATCCTTAACAAATGGAATTGCGCCGAAGTAGTAACCGACGCCACTTCCAATGGCTACCCAAAGTGAGACGCCAATTAAGTTGAAAATACTAAAATGTCTGTAATTCATTTGAATAGTACCAGAAATAAGTGGCACAAAAGTTCTAATTAATGGGATAAAGCGTCCAAATACGACTGTTTTTGCACCATGTTTTTTGAAAAAACTTTTGGCGATTTCCATCTTTTCAGGGGGGATTCTTTTTTTAAAGAAAGGTAATTTATTTAAATGTCGACCAATTTCAAAATTCACGGCATCTCCAGAGAGTGCGGCAAAAAAGAATATTGGGACTAATACCCGAATATCAATGGTATCTGTTGAGTAGGCGGCAATGGAACTAGTGAAAAAGAGTAGCGACTCACCAGGTAGAAAAGGAAAAACAACAAGACCTGTTTCGGCAAAGATAAGTACAAAAAGAATTAAGTAACTCCAGTTACCTAAAGTCTGGAAAAGAGGTCCTAAATAATTTTCGAAATGGGTGAAGAAAAACCAAGCTTGTTCGAACATTGTCAGGCCCTCCAATCGTTTTAGTCTTACTCATTATATTAAACTGAAATTAAAAAAAAGGCTATTATTTTAACTGATATTTAGCTTTTATTAAGATTTGTCTCACTATAAGAGGTCACCAGTGTTAAACAGGTTTCGATACTGGTATACTAGATATATTAAATTTTTGGAGGTCAATATGACTAGACACACTTTAATTGCAGGAATGACAACTTTAATTGGTCTAATTATTGGGATTGTGATAAGTAAAATTGCTGTCGCAACATTAATTGGATTAGCTGTTGGAATCGTAGTTGACCAATTCCTACCAAATAAGAAATAAGTTCAATTAGTTGCCTATTTGAGTTGATTATAAAAAAATGATACACTATTAGGCCTAATAAAATCATGTAAAGTGGGGTATTGAGAAATGGCTGATGAAATTAAAATCGAAGAACAAGCACATCTTGATGATGTTATTGTTAAAATAAAAGATGCTGAAGTTAAACGTCAAAATGAAATAAAGTACGCTGAAAGTGAAGCACGATCGATTAATGGCGAATTTACAAGTGATGTTCATATCAATACGACAACATACACTGGAATGATTGATACAGCAATGTCTGTTCGTCAGCAACAACAGTTATTAGCTGAACGTGAAACGAGTTGGAAAAACGCAACTTCTCGTTTAGACATTTTAAAGAAATTAGAAAAGAAACCTTATTTTGCACGTTTAAACATTCAAGAAGGAACTAATAAAAAAGAAACAATCTATATTGGCTTGGGCTCTTTTGCTGATCGACCTGAACACTTTATGGTTTATGATTGGCGTGCACCCATATCGAGTGTTTATTACGATGGCGGACTAGGTGATGTCACTTACCAAACTCCTGATGGTGATCAAACAGTAGATGTTTCATTGAAACGTCAATTCGTAATTGAAGATGGCCAAATTGAAACGATATTTGATACTGATGAAGCTGTTGGTGATCAGATGTTATTAGACGTCTTGAATGATTCTGCTGATACAAAGATGAAGAGTATCGTAACGACGATTCAGAAGGAACAAAATCAAATTATTCGAGATGTAAAAGCTGAATTATTATTTGTTCAAGGTGCAGCTGGTTCGGGTAAAACCTCAGCTGTATTACAACGTGTGGCTTACTTGCTGTACCGTTACCGCGGTAATTTAACAGCTAGTCAAGTTGTTTTATTCTCACCTAATCAATTATTTAATGATTATATTGATCAAGTGTTGCCAGAACTTGGTGAACAAAATATGGTTCAAATGACTTATTTCCAATATGCATCAAGACGTTTACCAAATATGCAAGTTGAAACGTTACAAGAACGCTTTGAAGAAGACAATGCGCCTGCTAAAAAACGTATTCAAGTTCTGAAAAATAGTTTGGCATTCTTTAATGCCTCAACTGCTTATTCAGAACATTTGGAACAAGCAGACATGAAGTTCAGAGATATTAAATTCAATAATGAAGTCTTTATTTCAAAAGATAAAATAAAAGGTATCTACTATAAATATAATGAAAATTATCATTTACGGACAAGATTAGAAGCAACACGTGAATCATTAGTTAAATTATTGAATCGTCGAATTGAAGCTGAGGCTAAGTTAGAATGGGTTGAAAAAGCAATTCAAGATATGTCTAAAGAACAATTGAATGATTTGTATGGAGACCAAGACCGCGAATTTGCAAGCGGTGATAAAGAAATGCGTTTCTTAACGCGTACTTTAGTTATGCGCCAATTTACAAGTGTGCACAGAGCAATTGTGCGCAATCGATTCTTAAATATCAGTTCACAATATGTGAACTTTTTACACAATGTGCCTAAGTATCTTAATTTGAGTGACTATAATGTTACTGTAGAAGAATGGCAAGCAGATGTGGCTGAAGTTGTGTCACGTTTAAAAAATCGTCAAATATCGATGCATGACGTTACGCCATACTTATACTTATTTGATCGTATGACGGGTAAGCATGGTGAAACAGATGTCCGTTACGTCTTTATTGATGAAATTCAAGACTACACGGCATTTCAATTAGCTTTCTTGAAGGAAGGGTTCCCAAGAGCTAAGTTTACACTGCTTGGTGATTTAAACCAGGCTATTTTCACAAAAGAAAATAGTAAGAGTTTACTATCAGAATTGGGACATTTATTCCCAGCTGATAAAACCAAAGTCGTGCAATTGACGAAATCATATCGTTCAACACAACAAATCACAGATTTCACAAAAGAAGTGTTGATAAATGGTGAATCAGTGACGTCATTTAACCGACAAGGTGACTTACCCACAATGACTGTGGATAATAATTCTGATAAATTAGTTCACGATTTAGAAAAACAAGTACAACAAAATGTGGATGATCATCTAACAACGGCAATCATCGCTAAATCATTAGCTGAATGTACAGAATTGTATGAACAATTACAAGCCGAGGGCGTGCCAGTTACATTGATTAAAACGGAAAATCAACGTTTGGCCGATGGAACGATTATTGTGCCAGCTTTCCTAGCTAAAGGTTTGGAATTTGATGCGGTTGTTATGTGGGGCGCTTCAAAGATTAACTATCATGAAGAAGACGAGCGTCAATTAGTTTATACGATTTGTTCAAGAGCAATGCATCGACTAACTGTTTATGCTGAAAAAGAATTATCACCATTATTTGACCATGTTTCAAAAAGTTTATATAGTTTAAAATAAGCTATGGAAGAAATGACCTATTGCGGAAACTGATAGGTCATTTTTATTAGAGGATTGTTAAAATGGATAAACAAATGAATTATTATAAAATTCCAAGGGATGAATGGCGTGGCTTTTATAAAACGAAACAGATTGATTTGTCACAACAAAAATTGAATGAAATTCAATCTGTTAATGATAAGATATCAGTTCAAGATGTGCAGGAAATTTACATGCCATTGGTTCATTTATTAAATATGACATTGTTGGGTAAGCAAGATTTGCAATCAAAAAAAGCAGATTTTCTAGGAATTAAAGATCAAAAATGGCCTTTTGTGATTGGAATTACGGGTAGTGTTGCAGTGGGTAAAAGTACAACGGCACGTTTGTTGCAATTATTACTCACAGCGTTATACCCAACAAAAAAGGTTCAAGCAATTACAACGGATGGCTTTTTATATCCTAATGAAACACTAATTCACCAGAATATCTTGGACCGTAAAGGTTTTCCAGAAAGTTATGACATGGAAAAACTAATTCTATTTTTAAACGACGTGAAAAGTGGTCTGAAAACTGAAGCACCAGTATATTCACATGATAGTTATGATATTGTACCTGGAATGGTACAAACAATTAATCAACCAGATATTTTGATTGTTGAAGGGATTAATGTTTTACAATTACCAAGTAACCAACAATTGTATGTTAGTGATTTCTTTGATTATTCAATTTATGTTGATGCTGATGCTGACTTAATTGAAAAATGGTATTTGGAACGTTTTGGTGTTCTTTTGAACACCTCTTTTCAGAAACCTGGAAATTACTATTATGATTATGCGATTGGTAACCACGATGAAGCATTTAAGTTGGCACGTAATGTCTGGAAAACCGTGAATTTAAAGAACTTACAAGAGTTCATTTTACCAACCAGAAATCGTGCTGATCTTATTTTAGAGAAGACAGATGAGCATCGAATTAATACCGTTTATTTACGCAAATATTAGAAAATAGAGATATTTTCACAGATTTTCATGAAAATTAAATCAAACGATTGACCAAGTGGGTTTCAATCAGTAGAATAGACGTAATAAGAAACTAAAAAATATGAAGAGGTGACTATTTTTGGCCAACGTTAGCATGCAAGATTTCGACAAAATTATCGTTCTTGATTTTGGTAGTCAATATAATCAATTAATTACTCGTCGTGTACGTGAATTCGGAATTTATTCTGAATTGTTATCACACAAGATTAGTGCAGCCGAAATAAAAGAGATTGCCCCTAAAGGTATCATTTTTTCTGGTGGCCCAAATAGTGTTTATGATGAAGATGCACTCAGAGTAGATCCTGAAATCTTTGAATTAGGTATTCCTATCTTAGGTATCTGTTACGGTATGCAACTAATGGCATATACAATGCCAGGTGGTAAAGTTGAAAGTGCAGATAACAAAGAATATGGTAAGGCTGAAATTGAGGTTACTAATCCAGAAGGAACTTTATTCAAAGGATTACCAGCTGAACAAACAGTTTGGATGAGTCATGGTGACTTAGTAACAGAAGTTCCTGATGGTTTTACATCAGTTGCAACTTCTGTTAACTGTCCTATTTCTGCAATGCAAAATCTTGATAAGAAATTCTATGGCCTTCAATTCCATACTGAAGTTCGCAACACTGAATTTGGGGATGACATTTTACGTCGTTTCGCATTTGATGTTTGTGAAGCTGAAAGTAACTGGTCAATGGCTGATTTTATTGATTTACAAATTGCTAAAATCCGCGAAACTGTTGGTGATAAAAAAGTCCTTCTTGGTTTATCAGGTGGGGTTGATTCTTCAGTTGTTGGTGTTTTATTGCACAAAGCAATTGGTAACCAACTAACAAGTATTT
The DNA here is from genome assembly GCF_056781995.1 of Dellaglioa sp. CoH-57-MRSF-18. The sequence goes on along the minus strand of NZ_JBXAXX010000001.1, from coordinate 89,641 downwards.
TCGTTGATCATGGTTTACTTCGTAAAAATGAAGCTGATCAAGTTATGGAAATGCTTGGCGGTAAATTTGGCTTGAATATCATTAAAGTTGATGCTCAAGAACGTTTCTTAGGTAAATTAGAAGGAATTTCTGATCCTGAAACGAAACGTAAAACAATTGGTAATGAATTCATCCGTGTCTTTGATGATGAAGCTACTAAGTTAAAAGGAATTGACTTCTTGGCTCAAGGAACACTTTACACTGATGTGATTGAATCTGGGACAGATACTGCCCAAACAATTAAATCTCATCATAATGTTGGTGGCCTTCCTGATGATATGCAATTTAGCTTAATCGAACCATTGCGAACATTATTCAAAGATGAAGTTCGTGAACTTGGCGAAAAAATGGGTATGAGTGAAGAATTAGTATGGCGTCAACCATTCCCAGGCCCTGGTCTTGGAATTCGTGTTCTTGGTGAAATTACTGAAGAAAAATTAACAATCGTTAGAGATAGTGATTTAATTTTACGTGAAGAAATTAAAAATGCTGGTCTTGATCGTGAAATCTGGCAATACTTTACTGTCTTACCGGGCATTAGAAGTGTTGGTGTGATGGGCGATGGACGTACTTATGACTACACAGTTGGTATCCGTGGTGTTACTTCAATTGATGGTATGACTGCTGATTTTGCTAGAATCCCTTGGGATGTCTTACAAAAAATCTCAGTCCGTATTGTAAACGAAGTCGCACATGTTAACCGCATCGTGTATGATATTACGAGCAAGCCGCCTTCAACAATCGAATGGGAATAGCGATGTAGGCCAATTTGAGCTAGAAAGAGTGATACAGAGGCATTTTGGATTTGCTCAAGGCAGCTCAAACTCCGCCAACTCCGCCAAAAAAATATGGTGCTCCGCCGAAACTCCGCCTAATTATGGTGGACAATCAATCGAAAACTCATTTAAGACTGCTAGAACTTACTTGGTTCTGGTGGCCTTTTTTAGTCTGGCGGAAAAATGAACTTGCGAGAATACACAGTAGAGTGCTTGGTATTTATGGGCTTAGGATATATAATTAAATAAGTTATTAATACTGTGGGGGGAAAGGCATTGGAGTCAGAAAATTTTGAATTACTGGAAAACACAGATATTACAACTTTCTTGATTGACCGACCGTGGATAACTTACCGAACAAATGCAGATCTTGACGCTCTGGGATCCAGATTTGGTTCTCCAAATCCAGAAGGTTCAAACAGATTACGCCGAATGAGTTCGATAATCAGTGCAACTCATGCAAATGATCGAACGGCTTCTTTATTATCGTTTCTATTTTCACCAGCACAGTTGCGACCGGTGATTAATGAGTATCTTTCTGGAAGTCAGTTTTCGCAACTGAAGGAAATTGATAACTTTATTCTGGAAGGCCTTACTGGTGATGAATCTAAGGACATCCTGATTGTAGCAGACGCAATTAAGCAGCGCGTAATCAGAGAGATAAACGCCATTCTTCTCTACAGCAACTTAAAACTCGTATCTAGTGGTAATTCGTGGGAAATTATCGCAGCAGATGAGAATGTAAAAGTCCTCGTGCCGATCAAGAGGATCAATTCAGGATACATTTCAGAGTTGTTGGCGCAGGGACAAGATGACTTGCAGGATAATGATTTTGACAGCGTAGTTACAAAGGCTAGAACACTTATCGAAGAGGTGTTTCTTCAAATATTGTCCGATAACGACGTAAAGTGTAAGCGTAATGGCGATATTGGTCAATATCGTAATTTGGTGGTTAAAACATTGGGAATGAGACCTTCTCGGGAGTGGAATCCACGTATTACGAAAATGATTAGTCACTTAAATGGAATCACCGATTTAATCGCAGAAATGCGCAATAAAGATGGCGATGCACATGCTAGCAATGAACGAGTAAAAATTCAGGCAGCAGAGGCGGAACTACTACTCAATACGTCTGTTAGTCTGGCTACCTACTATCTCAGAGTCAATGACAGACATGTACAGAGATAAAATAATAAATTGGAGTAATGAACGTGAAAAAGCAAACAAACAGTAACCTTCATGTATCACGTGCTGGAAAAACAGATGAGTTTTATACTAATATTTCAATGATTGAAAACGAGCTACGCCATTATCGTGAGTATTTCAAGGATAAGGTTGTGTTTTGTAATTGTGATGATCCAGCCATCAGTAATTTCTGGAAATACTTTCAGATTAACTTTTACATGTTAGGCCTAAAAAAACTAATATCTACGCACTATGAATCCGACAAACCCAGTTATAAATTGGAAATAATTAGACAAGATGACAAGATTGGACAACTTGCATTTTTACCGGATTACGTTGAAACACCACTAACTGGAGATGGCGATTTTCGAAGTCCGGAAGCAATTCAGTTACTTAAAGAAGCCGATATTGTCGTAACCAATCCCCCTTTCAGTCTATTTACTGATTACATCGCACAGTTAAGAGCTTTTCACAAAACATTCCTAGTGATTGGTAATCTCAACGCAATTACCTATAAAGAGGTACTGCCTTTAATTATGGCCAACGAAATTTGGCTAGGGTACAATTCTGGACACTTTTGGTTTAAGGTACCTGAAAGCTATGAGGCGAAGAAAACGGATTTCAAGATTGATGAAAATGGACAAAAATGGCGGAGAATGGGAAACATTTGCTGGTATACCAACTTAGATACGACACAACGTCACGAAAAGCTGACAATCTTCAAGAACTATTCTCCAGAGATATATCCAAAATATGATAACTATGATGCCATTGAGGTATCCCGTGTTGCGGATATTCCTTGTGACTACTTTGGTGTCATTGGTGTGCCAATTACTTACATGACGCGGTACAATCCAGATCAGTTTGAAATTGTTGATGTAAAAAGTTCAGGGCTTTTGTTGACTAAAAAAGATGGCACCGTTAAATCAATGTACAAGAGAGTGTTAATTCGCAACAAGGGAGGCCAAACGCATGCAAATTGAGAAAAAGGATATTCCAGTAAGCCAAATCGTAAACGGATATGTAGATTCCGATGAAGATGGTGTATATGGATATGACGGAAAATTAAATATTCGTCCGGCCTTTCAGCGTGAATTCGTCTACAAACCTAAGCAACGTGATGAAGTTATTAATACCGTCCGCAAGGGGTTCCCACTGAATGTTATGTATTGGGTTGTTGCAGAAGATGGACACTATGAAATTTTAGATGGACAGCAGCGAACAATCTCAATATGTCAATTTGTACAGGGTGATTACTCCATCAATTTCCAGTACTTTCACACGCTCACACAGGAAGAACAGCAGCAAATATTGGACTATCCTCTGACGGTTTATATTTGTACTGGTACAGATCGAGAAAAATTGGATTGGTTCAAAGTGATCAATACTGTTGGGGAACAGCTTACTGCACAAGAACTTAGAAATGCAATCTATACGGGGCCATGGTTGACAGATGCCAAGAAGTACTTTTCGAAATCACAGTGTCCCGCATATCAGATTGGCGGCGACTATTTAAATGGTTCTGCTATTCGACAAGACTTTTTGGAAACCACACTCAAGTGGATCTCGTCGAAACAGGATATTGAGCTTGAGGAGTACATGGCGCAGCACCAGCACGATGAAACGGCAATCGAACTGTGGCTATACTTTCAAAACGTAATTAATTGGACAACCTCTATTTTTCCTAACTATCGTAAGCTGATGAAGGGGATTGAATGGGGGTTTCTATACGATACTTATCATGAGAATACGTATAATCCGGCTACGCTCGAAGCTAGAGTTAGCGAGCTGATAGAGGACGAGGATGTTACCAAGCAGAAGGGGATATTTGAGTACGTGCTTGGCGGGCCAGAGCGCGTATTATCAATTCGGGCATTTAAGCCTAAGGACAAGCGAGCAGCATACGCAAAACAGAATGGAATCTGTCCGGTATGCGGCAAGCATTTTGAGTACGACGAGATGGAGGGCGATCATATTACTCCTTGGTCTCAAGGTGGGCATACAGTACTCTCCAATTTGCAAATGCTGTGCAAAGACGACAATCGAAAAAAATCCGGAGTATAATGCCAAGGAGCTAATATGGTACGAATAGATATGAGCACTGTAGCCGCGAGGGAAAAAGCATTCGGCGAATATGGAGATACGGTCTGGTTTATCTACAGGGTGTTTTCAGAAAGACTCAAGCGGCGTATGAAGGAGCAGGGCGTATCCAAATATCAAACTGCTGGGTTCAAGAATGCAAAAGAGTATAATGAGGCTCCAAGTTACCAACACGAAGTAAGTTATTCGATGGTTGACTCCATAACCGCACCTATTCCCCGATTGGATACGCGTCAGAATCCTTATCTAGTGCCTTCTTCCAAGTACTATCTACGATTTGTAGATACCTTGAATTTTAAGGATGTGTATGAGTGCATTTGGGGGTCTAATTATGAAATTAGAAACTATCTGCCTAATGTATTTGAGTCAGTGTGTAATGAAGCGCAATTCCAAAATAACCGACTAGGTAGCCTTATTAATGATATAAAGCAGACACAGCCTCTTAGGATTCCGAACAATACGATTCAACAAATATATGAAGGAATAAAAAGCGACTTGCTGAATGAGTGGGACAAATTCACAAGAGTTCGGAATCAAGAAACGAAAATAGCGACAGTAATTGACTTCGAAAGTAGTGCTGATAACGAAAGCATTGCCGCAGGAATCCCACTAATAGATAAGATTGATTCTGGCGGTGTCTCGAGAGAAGGGTTAGGTGAGGTTCTCGAACTTAAGCAACTTGGTGAACCATTAAAAAGATTTGTTGATTATCGGGTAACACCGCTGATAATGAATCGGTTTCTCCAACAAATATCAAAATAGTCACTTAGGGCGAAGTTTTAAAAACTTCGCCTTTTTTGATACACATCTTTTCCGATACGTCAATACCCGGTTTTTCGGGTGTCAAGACATTGGCGAAGCCTGATATATATATTGGGCGTAATTGAAGATAAGATGTAGTCAATCAAAGGCCTTTGATAAAAGTTAGTCTATTAAAACTGTGTTGGATGTTTATCCAGAAAAGGAGAAATGCATGAAACTAGCCAAGGTCAAACTTTCAGAAGTTGAAATTAGCAACGTTGAGAAGCCAAAAGCAGCTCGCGTGGTATCGGTATCAAAAAGTCCGCGCTACGCAGATAACGGTGATCCAATCAACGGATCGGTCGCAAAGGTAGTATGCCACATAGTAGATGCTGAACTTGCCAAAACATTGGAGAAATCTGGCGACGGGGTAGAGGACTTAAAGACGTATGCACTGGAACTTGTTGGGGATGAGAAGGATCTGCTGGAAATTTCTGAGGCAGAACTTTTGGGCACAGAGATTGAATTGAAAGACGCCAAGGTAATGCTTAAGTGGAGCGCGGGGCGTACTAGTGGCTGGCGTGACGTGAAGCTTGTTATGAATATTAGCGATGGGAAGTAGGCGTAGGTATGAGTGAAAAAAAGAAGCTATCTGTTTGGGCGTACTTGAATGAAGCTCAATATTGTCTCACGAACCGTGACGCATTCGATGTTAAAAGAATTGAGTCTTTGATTGCAGCTGCGTACAGAATTTTTACCGGCCAGCAAGTAGGAGACTTTGAAGAGGAGTTCTTGAATGATAAAAAACGCAAGGGAAACAATTAGCAGATTTTTGCCAGTCTCTACGCATACTGCGAAGCTGAGCATCTATGAATCCATTGATGAGGTTGATCAACGCAAGCAGGTACGGTCAAGATTATTGTTTAAGGTCTGGGCATGTGTTACAGTGCTAATCATTCTCTGGAGCTGCGCTAAGTGGACGTGGGCTAAAATAATTGGCCAAAAATCGGAATTAGATCTATGGCCAATTATCCTGATGCTTGGACTACTTGGAGTAGTTGTGTCTCTTGCTGGGGCTTGGAGATATCTCCACAGTAGATATTCGCCAGTTGAACGTTGGAAGATGGAACGTTTGCTTTGGCAATTTTCGGAAAACGTTAATTTGATTAAGCAAGGCGTGACTGGCCATGTCGCATACGTAAGATGGGGATATGTGGTCTCGAATGATGAAGTTAAGATCACGCTACTAACGGGTGGCCGTGTCAGCTCGGATTTCGAAGCGGATATTGGACGCCGCCTGGTTGCATTCCTCACCAAGGAGACGACAGCTTACTGGGAAATTCGTGATAAGAAGTCTGGAAACGGCATTATCGAAATTAACCTAACTCACAATAAGGATGAGCGAATTACAATCAACCGTTTGGACGCGTTGCAGACAAGCGAAAAGATCAATATTCAATTGACTGGCAGAATGTCGCTAACATCTAAACAGCCGATGGGGTTGATAGTCGGTCCAACAGGAACGGGGAAAACTAGTTTGCTAAAGGGCCTGATTATATCCTTCTTGGTAAATAATCCCGATAATGTCGTGTATACGATCGATGGTAAGGCAGCGTTCTTGGGTCAGTCGATGAAGCGTATTGGTAAGGTTGCCATGAATACGGAAGAGGCAATTCAGCTCGTTGACGAATTGTGCAAAATCATGGATCAGCGATACAAGGAGCTAAATGCAGATCCCGATGATGAGCGGGATATTACGCATTGCGAAAAATTTCATCAGGGTACGATTCTCCTTGTTGTCGATGAGCTACTGTCGCTGGTTGCAAACATGAAGGCTGAGGATCAGCAGAGGAAAACAGCCGACAAACTATATCCCCAATTCAACGCCAAACTGTTGTCCTTGATTACAAAGGGACGGCAGAGTTCTATCTCGGTTATTGTAGCGGGGCAAATGATGCCTGCGTCTGCGCTCCCAACAGAGGCCAGGAGTTCGCTAGGGATGCGGATCAGCTTAGGTAGAACGTCGCCTCAGCAAGCTCAGGAGGTGTTTGGAGAGAGTCACCATGATTTACCGTTAATTGATGCAAAAGAATTTGGTGGTGTCATTTGGCTGGATGGTTTGAATTGGGATGGGCCAAAAGCATTTTTACCGCCAAAATATGATGAAGATAAACTGCCGTTTAAAGCAACACTTACAATGCTTGCTGGTAGGCGTGGCGGTGGCGGAACGCCACAAGCTGCGACTGCCAGCGAGGACTTGCCTGTTACTTGACATACAGGCAAGATAAGCTGAAAAAATGAGCAAGAATAGCGGTGAGTATGAGTACAACGCCAAAGTTATTACATTTGAAGATCATATCGAAATTGTGAAATATGGCGTGCCAAGGGTTCACAAATCTCCAAAATTATTGAAAAATCCAGAGTCGAATATGCCTATAAATGTGTCATATAGTGATGAAACCCAACTCGTGCAGCAGGCATTTAGGATTAAGAGAAAGGTGAAATACTATCTAGAGGCAAATTCGTTCAATTTGTTTTGGACGCTTACGTTTGATGACTCGAAGGTGAATGCAAAGAACTATGAGTATGCACGAAGGCGGCTGCGTGCTTGGTTGAAGTATCAGCGCGAAAAGTTCGGTAGGTTTGACTACCTATTTATTCCTGAACTTCATCCTTCATCGGGTAGAATTCATTTTCATGGCGTTACTGGCGGACTTGCCCCACCTTTAACGCCTGCACGTTACCCCAAGAGTCAGCGGCTAATTAAGAAAAAGGGATTGCAGATATACAATGCAGATAGCTGGGAAAAGGGTTTTAGTACGGTAAGCCATATTGCCGACAAGCGTAAGGCAGCTAACTATATTACCAAATATATAACTAAAGAACTTCTACAAATACCGCACGCATATCATCAACCACGGTACTTTGTGAGCCATGGACTAAAGCAGCCGACTGTGGATTACTGGGATCTAGATGAAAGTTATTTCGCAATTTTTAGACCGAATTTTGTTGTTGGGCACTTGGACAGCCCAGATAGTGCGCTGGAAACAGATGTAGCAATTTACCAGATTGATATTACGAGCGATGGCAAGTTAGCGCAGGACAACGATATAAAGACCGTCTGGAAACTAAAAAATACGGTCGATTTTGGGAATGGAGGAGGCCCTTGAATGGAAAACAACACGGTTACGAAGAAAGACCTGATATCGCTTGGTTATCGTGAGAATACTGCTGCTGAATTAATTAGACAAGCAAAGCGGAGCATGGTACAACAAGGATATGAGTTTTATACCAATCGGCGCCTAGGTCGGGTACCGGTTGCAGCGGTTGAGGCAATTATTGGAGCATCCATTCGAAAGGATGCAGACGATGCCAAAGACTAAGTTCGCTGGTGTATACAGTGGCCAAAATGGCCGCTACTACTATGATATACAGTTGGGGGTGGATGAAAGTACCGGAAAAAGAATCCGGAAAAAGAGTCAAAAAGACGCGGATGGCCAGTTGTTCAAGTCAGCGACTGCTGCGCACAGGGAAGTTGTACGACTGAAAGCAGAATTTGATCGCGAGAGCGGCCATACCGTCTATGCGTTAACCTATGGCGTGTACATGCGAAAATCGTATATTCCTGCATACCAAGCTAGCGTACAAAAAGAAACGTTTGAAACGCGTAAGACTTCATTAAACGTCTTCGTACAAAAATTTGGAGATATAGAATTACGAAAGCTAGATGTTAGGCAGGTTCAGGGCTTTAGGAACTGGCTGCTTACAGATGCTGGTTACTCACAGAGCTATGCAAGTTTGGTCTTTGGTATGTTTCGTAAATCGCTGGATTTTGCGGTTGAGATGAATTACTTACCTAGTAATGTGTCAAAGCGTGTTAAGGCGATACCTAAGGGACGTGCTACGGTGCCGTATTGGACTAAGAGTGAGTTTCAAGCTGTACTAAACCAGATTTGTACTAGCGACTACTACGAACACCTGAACTTTGTCATGCTGTATGTTTACTTTATGACGGGTGTTCGTGTTAATGAGGGGATGGCGCTACAATGGGCGGACGTGGACTTCACGCATGCACAATTACGCGTTACTCACATGCTGGTAATCAAGACCAAACAAAATTGGGAACGGCATGACTACACTAAAACTGATAGCGGTTTGAGAACTATCTCCATAGATCGGGATACTTTGAAGGTGCTCCGTGTTTGGAAAAAACGTCAAACTCAGAATGGTTTTGGTAAGCAGGATGATTTTGTCTTTAGCTATGACGGAAGCCCGATGCTGAAATCAACGCTCATGCGGATAATCCATCGGTACGCCAAGTTGGCCAATGTTCACCCGATACAAGGGAAAGGACTTCGGCATAGTCATGCTAGTTACTTGATTAATGAGTTCAATGTATCAGTGCTTGTTCTGTCTAAACGGCTGGGGCACTCATCCCCGGAAATTACGTTAAGGCACTATGCGCACATGTATGTTGGTGCAGATAAGGAACTAGCACAGATGATGTCAGGTCATATAACCTATGCAGCACCAAAGGAATCTAAGGTGAAGTTTAATGGTAATCAGACTGTTGCTCCGCCGCAGCTCCGCCAATGAATAATAAACTGGCATAAATGCCGTTGTAACAACGATTGTAATCGACCGTTATAATTGAATGGGAATAAGCTTAAAAATGATAATCCTTTAGTATAAGGATTATTTTTTTTGCATGAAAGTAATCACAATCGTTTAAATAATTTTGAATCCTTGATTTAATGATGGATAATGATAAGCTAACAGTAAGATTGATATAAAAGGAGATTAACTATGATTTGGTTATGGATACATTTGATTACTTGGGTTGTGATAGCGGTTCTAGTGGCGCTCACAATTTTTACAAATACTAATACAAAAATTTATCAAATGATTACGAGACTGGGATATTTGATTTCAATTGCTAGTGGTATTATGTTGCTAGGGTACGCATGGCAAGGAAATCCAATTTTAACGGCCATTAAATTAGTTGTTGCCTTAATATTTATTGGACTAACTGAAATGACCTTTGCACGAAAAAATAAAAAGCAATTAAATAAAAGTATCATCTACGCGGTAGGCATCTGTTGCCTATGTGTGGGTGTTTTAGGATTAATGCTCGCAGGTGGAAGACCTTTTATTTAGACAATAAAATACTACATAATATTTAGGCGAAAATCTAAGTATTATGCGGTGTTTTTATTTTAAACAATTTAAATAAAATGCATTTAATCGATATAATTCTATTTGCTGAGCACTCTAACTTGACTGTGACGTAACAAGATAGTATATATTTATGTATATTGTAAATGTATAAAAAATACTTAATGGGGGTTAATTATTATGAAATCAGTTGTTGTAAAAAAATCAGGTGGCCCAGAAGTACTGGAAATTGTCGAACGCTCAATTCCAAATCCAACTCAAAATAAAACAGTTATAAAGATTCATGCTTTTCCAGTACACCGTTATGAGGTGCTAACTAGAGAAGGTGGATCACCTTCAGTTAAATTTCCGAGAGTAATAGGTGTTGAAGCTGTTGGTGAGGTCTATGAGCCTTCACAGGAAAGTAACTTAGAAAAAGGACAAAAGGTCGTAATTTTTATGGGTGGCCTTGGGCGTGAATTTGATGGTAGTTATCAAGAATATGCTTTAGTTCCTGATAATATCATTTATCCTGTAACATTCAATGGAACTTGGATAGAGTTAGCCAGTTATCCTGAAACTTTCTATACTGCTTTTGGGGCTTTAAAAGCAACACGATTTAAGGAAGGTCAATCTTTATTAATTCGTGGTGGAACTACTGGAGTTGGAATGGCTGCGTTATTGTTAGGAAAGGGATTTGGACTTTCTGTATCTAGTACAACAAGGCAAAACAACCGTAAAGAGTTGCTATATACTTTAGGAGCTAATGAAGTCATATTAGATCAAGATAATCATATTGAAACAAGTAACAAATTTGATGTGATAATTGACGTGGTAGGTACTACAACTGTAGAGGATTCCTTAGCACATCTTAAAACAGGAGGGTTTTACACGTTAGTTGGTCAATTGAGTGGGGAATGGTTATGGAAAGACTTTGACCCGTTCATCAACTTGGCGAATAAGTACGCGACAGTTTTTGATTCATCTAATGTTGATAGTTCTATGGTTAATGAGTTGTTTAATATTATTAATGAAAAACAGTTTCACTTTCCGATTTCTAAAGTTTTTAAACTAGATGATATTCAAGACGCTCATCGCTATTTGATGGAAAAAGACCGTCCAATCGGACAGGTTATTGTTACTAACGACTAGAGTGTCAGATTGAATTATTTAACTAATCTAAAAAAGTAGTTTCTAAGTTTCCAATATTTGGGTTCACTTCACATCTTTAGGTAACTTGTCTTCGGTATTAAACCGGAGGAAGGTTGCCTAATTTTTTTTCTTGTCTATTCAATCTTTTCATTCAAAATGGCAAACTCAAGCCAGCCGTATTTTGAGGAACCAGTTTTAATAAGGGTGTCGCCAGAATTAAGCTGCCATAAATAGTCTGCGGTTTTTAACTTATTTTTTTGACAGAATGATTTTAGTTTAGTTAATCCTTGATGGATACCAGCTTCATTGTTTTCCACTAAAATACATGCGTAATTACCTGCATGTTTTTCCATGATTGGGATAAAAACGTCATGATCATCTGTAAGTTTTTCTTTGATAACTCTAAAAGACGCTTCAGCGTAACCGATTGGATTATCAACAGCCAATGTTGTAAAAAATCCAGATTGTGTTGTATCCATAACAGCTAATGCGTCTAATTGTTTATAGAATTCTGAAAATAATTGAGCGACTTCTTCCTCAGTACAACCTACGGATTGACGAGAACACCAAAAAATTGTTTTCATTCGGTTTTCTATCTTGGGCTGATATAGGGTAGTGTCCTTAGTAACAGATTGTTCTTCAATTTTTTTGTTGATAACATTTTTAATTTTAACTAATTCGTCAATCTTTTTATCAATTTTACCTTGAGCATTCAGTAATTGAGGTGTTGGTACGCCTTTTGAATGGATTTTAATTTCCTTGATATCAGCTACTGAAATATCTAAACTACGTAAACCAAGTATAAATAGCAAATCGTATAATTGGTCATAATCATAATAACGATAACCAGATTCGTTTTTTTGGGCAGGTTTAAAAATATTTTCTTGGTCATAAAAGATTAATGTACGGCGAGTTGTGTTAGCTAATTTGGCCATCTCACTTATTTTTAACATATAAGGCTCCTTTATTGTCTGTAACGTAACGGTACAGTGTATGATTAAGTATAACATGAAAAAATTCAGACTTAAAAGAAAGGTGGTTTGATCAATGAAACAGGAATCTCTTTTCTCTAATCAACCTCAAAATTCACCATTAGCCAGTCGAGTTCGACCACGAAAATTAGAAGAATTTGTTGGTCAACAGAATCTACTTGGCCCTAACAAAATATTACGAGAAATTATTGAAAGTGATCAAGTTCCTTCAATGATTTTTTGGGGTCCACCTGGTGTTGGTAAAACAACTTTAGCCGAAATTATAGCAAGTAAAACTGAATCTAATTTTTTAAGCTTTAGTGCAGTTGATAGTAGTATTAGTAAGATAAAAAAAATTATGAAACAAGCGGAGTTAGATTGTGAAATTGGTCAAAAAACCATTGTTTTCGTCGATGAAATACATCGCTTTAATAAAGCACAACAAGATGCATTTTTGCCTTATGTTGAAAGAGGTAGTATTACTTTAATCGGTGCTACAACTGAAAATCCGTCTTTTGAAGTGAATTCAGCGTTATTATCCCGGTGTAAAGTATTTGTACTGCATGCGCTTAAACAGGCAGATATTGTTGTATTAATCGAAAACGCGCTCAGCAACCCGGACGGATTTGAAGAACAAACAATCCACATTAGTTCTGATGAAATTCAAGCGATTGCTAATTTTGCAGATGGTGATGCCAGAATGGCATTAAATACCTTGGAAATGGCAGTTCTGAATGGTGAAAAAGCTGATAATATCGTTACGGTGACGATGGATAATTTAAGCCAATTGATTAATAAAAGATTTGTCCGTTATGATAAAAATGGGGAAGAACACTATAATATAATTTCAGCTTTGCACAAATCGATGCGTAATAGTGATGTCGATGCTGCTATTTATTGGCTGTCCCGAATGCTAGAAGGCGGAGAAGACCCGATATATATAGCACGGCGACTTGTTCGATTTGCAAGTGAAGATATCGGGTTAGCAGATACGAATGCACTCAATGTGACAATTAATGTTTTTCAGGCATGCCAATTCATTGGTATGCCTGAATGTGATGTTCACTTAGTGGAAGCAGTAACCTACTTGTCTCTGGCACCTAAATCAAATGCCGTTTATAAGGCAAGATTAGCTGCAGCTAAAGATGTTAAAACCACGGCCAATGATCCCGTACCATTACAAATACGTAATGCGCCTACCAAATTAATGAAAGATCTAGGGTACGGTAAAGGGTACGAATTAGCTCATTATGCCAAAGATAAGTTAACGACTATGAGTACCATGCCACCTTCCGTAGCAGGACATCGATATTATAAACCAACCAGCGAAGGTAAGGAACGACGTTTTAAAGAGCGTTTAGCCCAAATAAAAGCATGGCACCAAATAAATGGATAGAATAAATAGAAAGTATTTTTGAGATGAGAATACTTCAGACGTAGACAAAGTACTGAGTAATCAGTACTTTGTTTTTTTATATAGGTTGAATGTATTACTTAAGCGTCTTACAACGAAAGTGGATACGAGAAAAACGATTAGTAAAGAGGAGGCATACTAATGGCTAACAATGGGATACCTAGCATAAACGAAGTCGGCATGTTACCAAATTTATTTTTAGTGATTAAATTTCAAGATGGCGTGACTAAGTATGTACGGAGTGAGATAAATAAAAGTGAGATGGAAAGTTTCAAATCGGGAGCAAAGAATAAACTTGGATTTTTAAAATTGACGCCAAAAAATTATTGGATTGGGAATGACATTGTCATTAAAGTGGATAATCATTTTAAAGTGAACGATAAGATCTATGATGGTAATGATATTTATAGGAACGGCAAAGATTCTTATTAATTAAGAGATTCTTTTAAAATATAATCGTTTATTAATTGTATCTACAAAATTAATAAAGGGCCATCTAGATAGTTGCTTCTCTAAAAGTGCTTATCCAGATGGTTCTTTTATTTAGCTATTCATATAGTTCAGATAAATTGGAAAAAGGTGCTATAATAAAATGTCTTTAGTAGTATTTAAACGATTTGTAGAGTAATCTAACTCATTAATTTTAAAAAAACGAGGGAATTAAAATGGTAGAACAAGTCAGAAAAAAGAAAGTTGAATTACCTGAATTATTTTATGATTTAGTCTTTGCATACGCAATTTCACAAGCTACGGATTTACTTCATCATTTTCAAGTAAGCACATCAAGTATGATTAGTGCATTTATTATCTTTTCAGTGGTAATGGTCGTTTTTATTAACACATGGATGATTAAGAGTGTTTTTATTAATCGATATAGAAAAAACTCGATGACTGATATTATTCTTTTTATGATTGATATGGCAATTTTACTTTATATGTCCAATGCTTTTGAGGGGGATATCCATAATTGGTTCCAACCATTTGCAATTGCAACAGGGCTATTATCCACAGTATTAGTTGTTCAATATGGCACGGTATACCTGACAGCTGCTAAAAAGGATGATAAAAAAATTGCTAAACTAATGATGTTGATTGTTGCAACAAGAACATTACTCGTATTTATTGGCTCCTTTTTGCCACTAAACATAGGCATTGCGGTATTCTTGCTGGGTATTGCAGTGAGTTGGATATTACCAGCTCTTGGTGGTTCAGTTTTGAAACTCCACCCACTTAATTTTCCACATATATTAGAGCGTCTAACACTATTAACAATTATTACATTTGGAGAAAGTATTCTCGGTATTGCCTCGTATTTCACCGTTAAAACATTTAATTTTTATTCAATTTTAATATTCATGATTATCGGTGCACTTTTTATGACCTATATTACTCAAATGGATCATTATATTGATGAAAATCGTTCGGGTGAAACAGGTATTCGATTAATTTATATTCATTACTTTGTCTTGTTTGGCTTAAGTTTAGTCACTATTTCGTTAGGTTTTATTAGTGAAATCGAAATACCTAAAAACTTTTCAGTACTATGTCTATATTTAGGTATATCGTTATTTTATTTAGGGTTATTCTTAACCAGTCCGTATAATAAAAAATACTTACGATTGGGTAATGTGGTCATTGGATTCTTTACAACGACAACTATAGTGGGTGTAATATTAAGCTTAATATTTAACAATTTTCCAGAAATTGTGAGTATAACGGTATTAGTGACCATTGCGAACTCTGCAATGTATGTACACTATATGATTAAACGAACGAAACAGAATCAAAGTTATGACATTAAAAACTGAAAACTAGCTGATAAACCTAATTTGGGTTTATCAGCTAGTTTTTTAATTGAAGAATCATTTTTACAGTGTTTATGATTAAAATTGTATATTTAGTAGCAGTATGATTAGAAGGATATAAATGAGAATGATGATAGCAACCAATAGCATTAAAAGGATTGATAATAAGCAGTAAAAAAAATTTTTCTGAAAGAAGGGTAAGTTGAGAATAGAATCTGTAACAGCAGAAAGTCCTAAACCAGCTAAAGATAAGCCGACAATTCCATTTAAAAAGGCAATCCATGGGCCCAATATACAGAGTGCGATACCGATTCTCATTAGCCACTTCACTTGATTGTTATCAGTTTTAAATATTTTTTTCATTGATAGGACCACCCTTCATAATGATATGAATTAATATTTATTTTAATATACTACAAAATTAATTTGATGTAATCTTATCTGTCTTCTTACTGGTTAAATTGATAAGATCGTTTAAAATAGACAAAGATAAAACGAGGTGTTATTATCAATTTGAAAAAAATAATAGCTTTAGTTAGGATATGAAAATGAAAAAATATAAAGATTATATGAATGAAACCCTTTCTGTTCTTGGTAGCCTATCTTTATGTTTAATAATCTTGTCATTCTTTATTAAAGATAGTTTAGTCAGTTCGATTTTTTATGATGTTAGGATTTATCTGTTAGGCATATTCTTATTGAGACCAATTGTACAATACTTTAAAGCAAAAAATAAATAGCCTTACAATGAACTTTTTGGCAGTTCTACAGAGTAAAGCTATTATTAATAATCCACTTAATCGACAATGTTGTCTTACTGACATTGTCGATTTTTTTGGATAAAATAATATATCGTTTGACATTATACTATGTAACGTATAGTATTGATTTTGAAAGGAGTGAGTTGATGAATATACAGATGAAAAAAGGGTTATTAGAATTTTGCGTGTTAGCGACGCTGAGGACATCAGATTCTTATGGTTACCAAATTATTAAAGACACCTCAAGCGTGATTGAACTTTCAGATTCAACTCTTTATCCCATTTTGAAACGACTAGAAAAACAAGGCGCTATTGAGAGTTACAGTGTTGAACACAATGGTCGATTGCGAAAATATTATCACATAACTGAGGCGGGATTAGTAGATATTCAAGAATTTTTAGATGATTGGCAACAGGTAATAAACGTTTACGATTACATAAAGGGAGTGTAACGATGAGTAAGAGAAAATTTATTGTAGAGCTAGAAGAAGAACTTAAACATTATCAAGCGGCAGACATTGATAATACACTTGATTATTATGACGAGATGATTGATGACCGTTTAGAAGCGGGCGAATCTGTGACAGATATTATTCTAAGTTTAGAAAATCCAAGTCAAATTGCGATACGTTTGATTCAAAATGACCGACCAAAAATACAAAAAAAGTTATCGACACCAATAATCGTTTTGATTGTCATTTTACTTATCCTAGGAGCACCTGTATGGGGACCGCTATTGCTGACGGCTGCTATTCTAATTGCCACAGTTTATTTTTTAATATGGTTAGTACCAATGATTGCAGGCGTAATCGCTACCTCATTTATTATCAGTGGCGTGATTAGTTTAGGACTATCGCCATTTGATATGTTTAATCAAGGTTTTAACGTTGGATTGATGCAATTTGGGGTAAGTTTTGTAATTGTAGGTGTTGGTATTTTATTCATCGCAATGACCTGGTATTCAACGAAATATTTAATTAAATATTCGATTAGTCTGACACGCTGGTTAATTCGTTTATTCAGAAGACAATTGAAGGAGGTCGCTTAAAATGATTGAATATATAAGACGTAATTGGTTGAAAATTAGTTTATTTCTGATCTGGTTTGGCGCTATAGTCATGTTTACTAGTTACGCATTATCAGGTTTTGATTTGTCAGTATTTAAATATGAGGGTGAACATAGTTGGTTCCGAACGTTTTATTTCTAAATGACCACGTCTGATTTAATAAATGTGGTAAGTTAGAATTACGGTAGTATAAAAGGGCATTAAAATCCATTTTTAATAGGATTTCGATGCCCTTTTATTTTTTTGGAAAGACGATTAAATAGTGCAAGCCGTAAACGTTTACATAAGATTGTTGTGATGTTACAATTAATTTGTGCCGGGGGCGGCATATTATTTAATAGGTTATTACTTACAAGGGGGCATGACAAATGAAAAAGGGGCTAACTATCGCAACAACAATGATAACGTTGTTCACGCAATTACCATTATCTTCTGTGTTTGCGCAGGACCTTAATCCAACGACAGAAACGTCATCTTCAAAAGCAGCTACGGCGTCAACTGCTAAAAAAGCGACAAAAGCAGAGACAGGTATGACTCGTACTGGAGATACAAATACGGATCTTACAGTTGAAGCACAGAAAGATACGATTGAAGCTGGCCAATTGGCTAATTTTAATTTATATTTTAAAATTTCAGGTAAGAACACCTCATTTACCAATGCCGATATAAAGGTTACGTTACCAAGTAATTTAAATGAAAATATGACATTTACGCAAGATTTATCAGAACTTAAAATTGCGGGCGTCACACCAATTTATGATAAAGATAAAGGTGTATTGAATTATCATTTTGATACGCTTAATGCAAGAACAGCAAATAAAGTAATTATAAAAATAGGAACAGCAAATGGCGCAATTATGCCTAATACAAAATTAGACACAGCAGCAACATTTACTGGAACGGATCAGAATGGCGAAAATAAAAGCTATGATTCTAAAACTTCAATTAATATAACAGCAAATAATAATTATGCTATGACAAATAAAGTTACTAGTATTGAAGGACAAACATATAATAATCCTAATCGTGGCGATATTGTAAACTATGGTGTAGGGGTTAGTGCGCCGAAAAAGGAATTAGGCGCACTGTATGTTAAAGAAGGTTCTAAAGTTAACGTGACCTATAAATTAGGCGCTGGAATAGACTACTATGGTGTAAAAGATGGCGCACAAGAACCGAGTGTCAGTACAGATGGTAGAACATTAACCTGGGAATATACAGCACCAAGTTACGCTGAACAAAAAGCAGCTGTGACTGATTTCTTTGAAAAAAATGTGACTATCCAAGCAAAAGTAACTGACAAGGCTGCCTATTATTCACAGATAACGAATACAGTGAGTTCAACAGCAACTTTCCTTGATGGTAGTGTAAATAGTACAGCACCAATTAAATCAACGGTTATGGTTATGCCCAATGATCCTAAGGAAGTTCCAATTCCAATTCCTGGTGGATCAGCATTTCCAACTAATCATTTAGGACCAAAAGATGGAAACGGTGGCGTGGCATCAGCTACATTAATTGACCCGGATGTGACAGTTAACGATGATGCTTATCTAAGTTATGGATTAACATTATCCTCACAAAATGCGACATCACCTTATATTGGATTTTCTTATTATAATATTTATTATGATGTGGATACGCATTTAAATCTTGATAGTTTTACAACGGGTAATTTTTATTACATGCCAAACAATAATTTACCAACTTTTTC
This sequence comes from Dellaglioa sp. CoH-57-MRSF-18, assembly GCF_056781995.1. Next base: position 70,762 of record NZ_JBXAXX010000001.1, on the reverse strand, counting down.
ACCAACAAAAGCTAAAGTACCATTTGCTATGTTGGTAAAATACGAAACAGATGGAAAAGTTGATGATAACTGGACATTACTCAATATGGATATGAAGACTAACGCCAATTACACACGTGCTCAGTTAGGTATTCCGGATGGGAAAAAAGTGGCTAATATTTGGCTGTGGTTCCATGATGAGAAGATAACAAAAGTTCCAGCAAATAGAGACATAGCTGCATCTGCAACCTATGATCCAGAAAGTAAAAAAACCGTTAAAATGGCTCCAGCTGGATTGTATAATAGCGGGATGAAAGTTAACGCAACGATTGATAAAGGATTCACTGGTCAAATAACTAATAAAATGGATATGACTTTCTATGGCGTTCAGGCACCTGATGAAACAGGTTTTGAAGCAGCTCGATATGTTGATTACACATCTAACCCATGGGCAGAGGCATTTAAGGGTGAAAATGGTCAGGTTTATACAGATCGAATTGCGCCTCGTCACGTTGAAGTCGCAGCAAAAACAACCGGTGAAACAAAAGTTGTTAAAGCTTCAGTTAGTTTACTAAATACAGTCGGAAGTACAGTTAATGAAGGTGAAAATACTGTCTTAACTTCAATAGAAAATAATAAGGCATCAATTTCACCTTTATCAGGACCTTATCTGAGTTATGTGCTATTACCAACAGGTGTAACGTTCAAAGAAAGCGTTGCTTCAACGAACTATAGCGCTGAATTATATGATAAGGATTACAAAGGTACTGGAAGACAACTCGTTAAAGTAACAATGAATGGCGACAAATTAGTAGCCGGTAAATTCCTTAATGGTCAATTTAAAATTAATATTTCAAAAGATGCGACACCTAATATGACATTTAACATGACAGGAACAATTGGTGATACTGATTATACAGCTGTGAAACCGACAGGTGATGAACCACTTTTAACGGATACAGTAAAATCTGTTGATACAGATGATATTGATAAAGATGGTAAAACAGACACACCAATTATTAAAACAGGTAATTCATATGTGTTAAATCAAGAATCAAATATTGATGTTGATGCAAGTATTAAAGGTGATAAAGATGATAAGTTTGGCGATTTAGGTAATGTTACAGTCGGCAAAAAAGCCACTTATCAAGCAACATTAACAAATAATACAGATGATAAAATTACATCAATGCAGTTCTTAGATGTTTTACCATCTGTCGGAGATTCAAATATTACCGATGGTGCAGCACGTAATTCGGCTTATGAAATGAAATTAGATGGGGCCATTACTTTACCAAGTGCATGGGAAAATAAGATGACTGTTTTATATAGTACATCTAAAAATCCTAAACGTGCCGGTATATTAGATAAGAATACAAATTATCCAGCAGGAACGGCTAAAATTGTTGACCCAACTGGGGCTGAAGATGCAACTTGGGTAACAGCTGATAAAGTAGCTGATTGGTCAACCATTCATTCATACAAAATTACGCTTAATGACGGAGTTGAATGGGCCCAAGGTAAGGGAGTTACATTATCATTTGATCTAGTTGCGCCTAAAGAATCTGAAATTTCAGATTCAACATTAATTAGTAATAAACCAGCTGAAACAACGAAAGTGTCACGCGCTGTTCAAGAAACACGTGGTGCTTACAACAGTTTTGGTATCGCAATTAACAAGTTGCAAGTTGTTGAAACTGGTGCAATAGGCACACAATTAATTCGTGCTAGCGCTGATGTTACTGCAAATTATGTAGATGTAGATGGTAATAAACTTGCTGATGATGTTGTCCAAAGTGGGTACTTCGATGATCCATATACGACAACTCAAAAAGAGATTTCAGGTTACGACTTTGTAAAAGTAGAAGGTAACGTTTCTGGTAAGTTTGGGGCTGATGCAGTAACAGTTAACTATGTTTATAAGAAAACTTCTGCACCAGTGACTGTTAAATATGTCGATGAAAATGGTAAATCGGTAGCTGATTCAAAAGAACTTACTGGTGATTTTGGTGATGTTTATACATCAGATGCTGCTGTTATTTCAGGATGGACATTGAAAGAAACACCAAGTAACGCAAGTGGTAAGTTTACTGCTGATAAACAAACAGTCACATATGTCTACGAAAGAGCGGATGCGGCTGACGTTACAGTTAAGTATGTCGATGCAGATGGAAAAGAATTAGCAACATCAGATGTACTTTCAGGAAAAGTATCAAATCCATACAGTACAACTGCTAAAAATATTTCAGGATGGACGTTGAAAGAAACACCAACGAATGCAAGTGGGACATTTACAGAGACCGCACAAACAGTCACATATGTGTATGAAAAAGCGGATGCAGCTGATATCACGGTTAAATACGTTGATGTAGACGGAAATGAATTAGCTAAATCAGATGTGCTTTCAGGAAAAGTATCAAATCCATATAGTACAACCGCTAAAAATATTTCAGGATGGACATTAAAAGAAATACCTGAAAACGCAACGGGAGTATTTACGGATAAAGCTCAGACAGTTAAGTATGTGTATGAAAAAGCAGATGCTGTCCCTGTTACAGTTAGATATGTTGATGGAAGTGGGAATGATTTAACTAAAGCTGATACGCTTTCAGGAAAAGTTGGGGATGCTTATACAACTGATGCCAAAGTATTATCAGGTTGGACGTTAAAAGAAGTACCAAAGAATGCACAAGGAATATTCACAGATGCTGCACAAACGGTTACGTATGTGTATGAAAAAGCAGATGCAGCTGATGTGACGGTCAAATATGTAGATGGAAAAGGTAACGAGTTAGCAACATCAGATGTTTTATCTGGTAAAATTGACGCTGACTACAAGACAACCGCTAAGGAATTAGTAGGTTGGACGTTAAAAGAAACGCCAAGTAACGCCAACGGAACATTTACGGATAAAGCCCAAACAGTTACGTATGTGTATGAAAAAACAGATGCTGAAGCTGTAACAGTTAAGTATGTAGATGAAAAAGGCAACGAGCTAGCAACACCAGATAATCTTTCTGGTAAATTAGGAGATTCATACAAGACAACTGCTAAACGTATTGCAGGTTGGAATGTTAAAACGACTCCTAAAAATGCAGAAGGAACATTTACAGATAAGACTCAAACAGTTACGTATGTTTATACGAGATCAGCTGCTAAAGATGTCACTGTAAAATATGTTGATAAAGATGGTAATGAATTATCAGCTTCAGTAACATTCTCTGGTAAGATTGGTGACGCATATACATCTAAAGAGAAACAACTTTCAGGTTGGATGTTGAAAGAGGCGCCAAGTAATGCTAAAGGTATCTTCACGGATACGGCACAAACAGTCACGTATGTTTATGTTAAAGATGAAGATAAAACAGTAGTGACACCGCCGGTAACACCACCAACAGATAATTCAAAAGGAAATACAACAACAGAAACGTTGACGGATGTTCCTGAAGGAAACACTCACTCAAATACAGTAAGCAAAGCAAATAATACAAAGAGTGATACAGGAAATCTTCCTCAAACAAATGAGGCAACAAGTCTTTTGGTAACGTTATTAGGTGCTGCATTACTCGCAACATCAGTTATCTTTATGATAGGTAGAAAAAAATCAAAAAAGGCTAAAAAGTAAAATTCTAAGATTATAGAATGAGTAGAAGAAGTCTTAAGACCCCTATGTCAACGAGTGTTGGTGGGTAAATTTTGGAAAGACCAATTCATTTTCGAATTGGTCTTTCTTTTTTTATTTTCAAAGAGAATTCAAACATAATTCGGTCGTGTAAATGTTGCCAACACCAATAAATGGTATCAAAATGAAGAATAATGTTAACGCGGGAATTATTCTTAAAAATTGTAACCTGTTACGCTTAAGGATAGTCAATATACTTAAGCGGATTCAATTAATGCTTTTTGGTTGACTGTGACGTAACGAGATAGTCTATGTTGATAATATACCGCAAGTACTAATTATTGAGGCTGTTGATGAAGCTTATGCCACTTCAAAAAAAGTCAATTAAAAAAAGATCAGCAGGTTTTTATCATGATGGGGGGTTCAGTAGAGACCTTGAAAAGGTATTCAAACTGGGAGATATTCAAGAGGCACATCGCTATGGCATGAAATCTGACCAATTTATAAATAAGGAGAAAAAATGATTAATACAAATAACAAATTAAATGAAGAGATTATTGCACTAGAAAAGGGTGCGTTGGATAAGTGGTTCAAAGGGGACACTTCGGGTTACCTAAATATTTGGTCACAAAAACAGTTTTCGTATTTTGACGGTGCTGTTAAAAGACGTGTTGATAGTTATGAAGACATAAAAGAATCAGTTTTAGCTAATGTTGAAGGAAAACTATTTGCTGACAGTTACGATTTTGAATATCCACGAGTGCAAGCAGTCGATGATATGGCTGTTTTAACATATCAACTATATGCAAAAACGACGTTGATTGATATGCAATACAATTGTATTGAAGTTTATCAAAAAGAAGAAGATGGCTGGAAAGTAATCCACTCAACTTGGTCATTTATTCGACCAATGGATATGGATTTTGGTAAAGCTAAAAGTATTGTTTAAAAAGGTGAAGTTAACCTTTATTCACGATATACTGAAACAGTTCTCTTAACTATTTTGAAGGCACAAAATATACACAATTAGTGATTTACAAAAGAATGCCGACAAAATAGAGTTTGCTTCGCATTGACCTTGATGTTGCGAAAAAGTTTTACAAGAATAATTATTAATACAAATCGGAATAATCAGTCAGATAACATAAATAATTTAAATTGGAGTAGATAGAAATGACGACACATAAAGTACACAGTTGGTTAGGCGTTCCCTATGCCAAAGCTGAAAGATTTGCTGAACCAGAGTTGGTTCCTTTTGATGAAACAAAGCAGTATGTTAAGTATGGACCAGCACCTTTGCAGGCTGGCGATACAAGTTGGCTGGGAGCCGTTAGCGGACTTAGCGAAGATTGTCTAAACCTTAATATTTGGGCCCCTGAAGACATGGGGGAGGAACCATTACCAGTTGTTGTTTATATTTTTGGTGGTGGCTGGGTGTTAGGATCAAATACACAAGCAGTTTCTGACGTATCAGGACTAGCTAGTACTGGTCGTGTGATAGGCGTTTCTATTAATTATCGCCTTGGACCGTTTGGTTGGTTATCACTAGCACAGTATGGTGGTAAATTAAAAGATGCAACTAACCTTGGTCTTAAAGATATAATAACGGCTCTTAAATGGATTCAAAAAAATATTGCTTATTTTGGCGGTGATGCTAATAATGTCACAGTTACGGGACATAGTGCAGGTGCTTTTTCATCATTAGAACTATTATCAGCGCCTAGTGCTGACAATCTTTATCATCATTTAGCAGCTTTTTCTGGTATGCCTTCTCGATTAGTGCCTCAATGGGTGGCGCAAGAGCGTGCTCTAAAAGTGTTAAAACATTTTGACTGTGTTAATAATCCAGAGCACTTATTACAGGTCGATGCTTATGAATTAGCTGAAGCAATGAATGCAACTCAATCACCTGATCCGGGTACTCCACATGGCATTGACAATGATGTGATAGCTGTTACTGACGATAGTCAACTAATAAATGGGGTTATAGCTGATCACCCGATGCATGTTCTTGAATCTGGGAAACACAAAGATGTAGATATTCTATTTAGTAGTACCACAGAAGAAACTTTTTATTGGGTCTTAAATCGGACAAAAGATTTTGATCCAGTGACCCTTGACAGGCTTACAGAGCAATTTGCCCACAGTATGCGTATTCCTTTATCTAGAGCCCAGCAAGTAATCAATTCCTTTGCTGATGATACTTTGAAGCCTGTAGAGGTAAGGGGATTATTATTAACGCATTTATCCTTTACATTACCTCAAATTCGTGGAGCAGTGGCTCATGCTAATGCAGGTGGAACATCACATGTGTTAGTTGTTGCACCTGTCAAAGGAGCGGAAGTCGCTGTCCATGGAACAGAGATGTACGGCATTGTTGGACAGATTAGCCCTAATGCCAGTCAAGAACAAATTGATCGGGACAATTATATTAAAGACACGTTATTAGATATGGCGGAAGGTCATTCCGATCTTACTTGGGACGCTGTTAAAGTAGATAAAATAAGTGCTAAAGGAATTGGAAACATGCCTTATAATGCTACAGAACATAGTTTGGATATTCTTGAAATATTTAAAGGAATAGACCGTCCTTAATAGTTTATAGCAAAAAGTGGAGGTCAATTCATTGTTGGCTAGCTGACTCAAATTGGTGTTTTTTGGAGATAACAAGTATGACAACAGTTTAAAGATGTGTTGGCTTCTCGCTTCCGCAGACGACCGAAAGCTAAAACTAGCGGTGATTGTTTTTGATAGCAAGACATAATTTTTTGACCTTTTAAATTTTGTTCGGATTAATTATAGATTTTGCATTTCTGAATAATTGGTGGAGAAAACTATATATTATTGTGAAACATTTGAGGATTTTCTTGGACTTAGAACGAATAAAGGGAGATACAAGGACTTGGACCGAAAAACATTTATTTCTAAAGACGTTATTTATGTAATGATAGCCACTTTTTTCTATCAATTTAGTATTCAGTCGGTAAATCCGTTAATCAGTGGCTATGTTACACATTTAGGTATTACTAGTACTCTAGCAGGTTTAATTGTTGGTATTATGAGTATTACTTCATTATTTTTAAGACCTATTGCTGGAAATCTTACCGATAAAATATCAAAATATGGGTTAACATTTATTGGTGGTATTCTATGTGCCATTAGTGATTTTGGATATATGTTTTCTTTTAATACTGCTTGGTTATTCTTTTTTAGAGTCATTAATGGGGTTGGTTTTGTCTTATGCACTGTATGCTTGGCAACCTGGTTGGCTTTCTTGGTGCCGCGCCAACGTGTTGGTGCGGCGATGGGGTATTATGGGTTGGTAAACGCTCTTTCTATGGCAGTTGCCCCAGTTTTGTCACTTGAGATATATCAAAAAGTAGGGTATAAAATGATTTTTCTTTTGGCCGCTGTCAGTGCGATTGCCGTGGTAATCACAATTCAGTTTATTGATAATCGAGCCATGCCATCTTTCGTTCGTAAGGAAGCGACACATTTTAAGCTGATTCAACGAAGTGCATTACCAGTTGCATCAATTTTTGCTTTAATTTCTATTCCATATTTTGCGGTCCAGGCTGACATTGTAATGTATGTTCGAGCAAGTAATCTAAATATTACTGTTAGCTTATTTTTTGTAATTTATTCAATTGTTTTGATTTTTAGTCGAATTTTATTAAAAAACTATTTTGACAGTATTCCCTTTGGTGTTTGGTTTTATATCTGTATGATTGTGACTGTGGGCTATCTTTTTTTCTTAACCATAATGCATAACAATTTAGAGATGGCGTTAGCTGCGGCTTTGATGGCCATTGGGTTTGGAACAATGGTTTCTGTTTGCCAGTCTACAGCTCTATTATTAGCGCCTTTGCAAGAACAGGGGCTGGCTACTGCAACTTACTATTTGGGGAGTGACATAGGAATGTCTTTAGGACCAATTCTAGGTGGCATTATTACAAATATTTTACCAATAAAATTACTTTTTCCAGTTATGATTTTAATTGTTCCAGTAGCTTTTAGTATCTATTTTTTTAATCATAAGAATTTGAACAGTGCGATTAGACATGATTAGTACTAGGAAAAATGTGATGAACTTAATTTGAATAGTCTCGGAAACTTTCAAGTTTTCAAAAAAAGAAGGCTCGTAATGCGAGCCTTCTTTTTTATACATATATATTAAAGAAAATGATGTTGTTTGTGTGTCTGTTACGGCGCCAATTTAAGCGATCATTTATAAATGTTTAGTTGTCAAAGCCAAGGATGCTTATCCGCATCATGATAAGCATATTTCGATGAAGTATATGATGCATTTACATTTGATAACAACGTATGATGAGCAAGCATTTACCTTAGAGAAATTAAAAAAACATGGCGCGACCTCTATCAGAGGACCACGTCATGTGCCGGATGATTTAGTAGCGTTGTTGAAGTAGATAACTAATTAGTTTATTATCACATTGATACTTTAGAATCTCTGTTTAGAGATGTTTTTGCCAACTAAGCACGCGATTTTGCATTCCTTTGAGATCTAAGATACCGTTTGCAAATCCTTTACGAATTAATTCTTCTGGTACATATTCATCATATTTTTCAAAAACAGGCACTTCTTTTTCATATACCAATGCCAAAGGATCAAAATCGGTAGCTGCTTCTTCTGCTACGATTTTATAAAATTCTGCTTCACTGACAGACATGGTAAATTGTAGGTAATATGGTCGTGATGAATTCATGCCTTTCAACCCAAGACGTTTACCACAACGGATTTTCAGAAACCGCTCAAGCGCAAGGAACGCGTAACTGCCAAGCCATGGAAACAATGCCCACATTTTGCCACCAAGATGAACCAGTGGACGATTAGCCATTTCTGCCTTTTTAAACGTTTCTCTGGCTTCTGCTAGACGGCCTCTAGCTTGTGGCATTAAGTAGGAATAGTCTTTTTGCTCTGCAAGGACATCGTGCATACGTTCTAGGATTCTGGTGTGAATATCCCCAGCGACATCTCCAAAGTAGGCTGGTTTGTTACCTTTAACGAGCGTACAGTATACCTCACGACGTTTGTGATCAACTTCATCGACAACCCATACACGTCCTGCTATGGCAATCTTGTCACTGACTGGTGGTGGCTTGACAATTGTACCTAACTCTTCTGATCCTGCACGGACTGTATATTCGATGTTTTCTTGAAAGACCCCATAAAATTTGTAGTTGTTAACAATACGTTCACCAGCAAGACCAACAATTACACCGCCATTTTCGGTACGATTGATATGATCGATTGTGATCAGATGACGCAGTAAAGTTCCGAAGTCCTCTTGATTAATTCGATGAAAAGCAGAAAGCGTTAGGACGCGTGAAGCAAGTTCAGCAAGTGTCATTTCGCCAGATGATGCCAATGTACTCATTGTTTGGTGATAAAGCAGGGAAAAAGGCAATTTGTCTGTTTTGGGTGGTTCTACAAAACGTTCTTCGATATATAATTGTACGAGAGCGATACCCTGAATAAGGTACCAGGGCACCAAATCTGGTAGCATAGCACGAGCTTCTGGGTGGTCTTCGCGCATAACAAACCACATTTCAGAAGGGTCACCTCTTCTGCCGGTTCTGCCCATACGCTGTAAAAATCCGGAAACCGTAAATGGTGCATCTAGCTGAAAGGCGCGTTCTAGTCTACCAATGTCGATACCAAGTTCTAGTGTTGCGGTGGCACAGACGCTCATGAGAGAATCAGCATCTTTCATGGCTTCTTCAGCACTTTCTCGATAGGCTGTTGAAAGGTTTCCGTGATGAATAAGAAAACGATCCGGTTCGTTGTTGACTTCACAGTACTGCCGTAAATTTTGACAGACTAATTCACACTCTTCTCGCGAGTTAGTAAAAATGAGGCATTTTTTGCCACGTGTATGTTCAAAAATATAGCCTATACCTGGATTTGCTGCCTTTGGAGCTTTATCTGTGGCAGGTTCTAAAGCAGAGGTAGGTGGGGCTGTTATCACGCTATTTATCGTCTCGTTAGCTTGTGGTTCTGAATTAAAAAAGTGTTCGATTGACAGTCGCCATACTTCTTTTCCACCGTCAAACTTTGGGATGATAGTTTCTCTGCCACTACCTGCGGCAAGAAATTTACCCGCTGCTTTTGGATTTCCGATTGTAGCTGATAATCCTATTCGTCTTGGATTACTGCCCGATAGTCGACAGAGGCGTTCAATTAGCGAAAAGGTTTGTCCACCACGATCCGAACGTAAAAGTGAATGTATCTCATCAATGACAATAAAGCGTAAATCACCAAAAAGGGCAGGGATTTCCATAGACTTGTTTATCATCAAAGCCTCTAAGGACTCCGGTGTAATTTGTAAAATACCGGCTGGTTTGCGTAGTAATTTTTGCTTTTGACTTCGAGGGGCATCCCCATGCCAACGTGTGACTGGAATATCAGCTTCTTCACAAAGCTCATTTAATCGACCAAATTGGTCATTGATCAAAGCCTTTAAGGGGGCAATATACAGTACTCCAACTGAGCTTGATGGTTGTTCATCAAGTAGGCTTAGAATAGGGAAAAAAGCAGCTTCCGTTTTCCCAGAAGCAGTAGATGCCGTTAAAAGAACATTCTTATCTGTGTTAAAAATGGCATCTCCGGCCGCATTTTGAACAGCGCGCAGGGTTCGCCAGCCAGACCGGTAAATGTAGTCTTGAATAAAAGGCGCATATCGGTTATATATATCCATGTGAATACCTCTCAAATTGTAAATTCAGAAAAATTGTCAGCCACTTTGTTAGAAACAGCCTCTGATTTGGCATAAGAAAACTCATCAGAATCAAATATTGTGTCAATGGATAGATTTGGATTTTGATATAAAATGTCTAATACCTCAATGAAATCACGGATAATCTCGCGTGGGGTAATATTTAAATCTGCTCCGATGCGTTCATATTCAATTCGGATAAAGGTGGCGAGGTTATCGTCTGTCATCTTTTTTTCATAACTATAGAGATCTGCATGCATAATAGCCAACTTTTCACATAGAATTAGCATCTCTTCAGCTGTTAATGGTTCTAACTTGATGACCGGGGCCAACAAATCTCTAGCGCCTGGTTTTGAAAACTTACCTTCAGCTAGACGAGAACGCAGGGCCTCATAACTATAAACACCGCGACGTTTATCTTCTATAGCTTGTGGAGTAGTTCCCATGATGATACCAAGATATTTAGCTTTACCTTGCAGTGTGTCATTGTACATCGTTAACAGTTTTTCATAATTATATTGACGCGTGATACTATTTGGAATCTTATAGATATTTACCAGCTCGTCAATCATAATTAGCATGCCAGAATAACCAGCTAATCTAAAGAAAGCAGCGAAAAGTTTTAAATATTCATACCAATTATCATCTGTAATAATAATATTAATATCTAAGTCCTTTTTGGCTTCACGTTTTAAAGCATATTCCCCACGGAACCAGCGGATGACTTTTGCTTTCAGTTCATCGTCGGCGTTGACATAGGCATGATAATAGGAAGAAAGTAATTTAGCAAATTCAAAGCCGTATACAAGTTCACTGACTGAGGAAGTGACTGTGTAAATATTTTGATCTACCATCGCAGTCAACCGAGGATCACCTGGGGTTAGGCCACTGTCGCTGGCTGCTTTTGTTTGAACGCTGCTAATCCAACGATCCAAAATTAAGTTAAGTGCACCACCTTCAGGTTTTGTTTTTGTAGATAGATTACTAATTAATTCGCGATAGGTTGCAAGACCTTGACCTTTTGATCCTTGAAGACGTCGTTCTGGTGATAAATCTGCATCGACAACAATAAAGCCACTGTTCATCACGTAATTACGAATCGTTTGCATCAGAAAACTTTTACCTGAGCCATATCTACCAACAACGAAGCGAAAAGATGCACCGCCTTCTGATATGATATCGACATCGTGTAAAAGTGCCTGAATTTCATTTTTTCTACCCACCGTAACGTAAGGTAGTCCAATTCTAGGGACAACACCACCCTTTAAGGAATTTAATACTGTTTGTGCAATGCGCTTTGGTACTTTTTGAGTTTGTTTTGTCATTTCATATTTCTCCTAATTATTTCAATTAAATCGTCCCGATAGTCTTCAATAAGAAAGATGGTATCGCCGTCACATTGTAGAGCTGAGTCGCCGATGTCATCAAAAAGCGTTTCATTTAACGTGTCGGTAATCACTTCAGGCATGCCATGCATATCACGGATCATGTCTGTGACAGATTCGCCTCGAACTAATAAGCTTAATAATTCTAACTGGGTCTTGCTTAGTGACAGCGTAGGCTCTGAATCAATAACAGGTATTTTTTCGAGGCCAGTCTGTTCAGTGGATGGCAATATGTTATTATGCTTTGGTAATACGTTTTCAGAAGTATCTTTTTCTTCGTCAGTTAACAAACTGTCTCGTGTTTCAAACGCATCGCTTCTAATTTTATCTAAATTTGAAAATTGAATGGTAACCTTAGGCTTATCTGCTTTCAAACGAGAATCACGGTCAGCTGCAATGACAGTTTTAACGTACGGTGCTGCCCAGGTTTCTGCATCTCGTGCTTTTAAAGGATAACCAGTTTTTAAATAAAGTCGTAACATACGATCTGTTTCACGCAAAAGACCATCTAACTTTTCTTGATGAAAGTTAAATTTTTGGTAACTCTGTTCGTACCACGCATTATCTTTGTAGGTATATTTTCGGATATCATTCAACTTGTATATAAGTGGCTGTTGTGGCGTTACTTGGTAATATACGGCGTTGCCTAGAGGGTACCAAAGATGAGAATGTATTGTGCCAAAGCACGCAGAAAATAAGTTATTATCCATTTTTATAGCTGTTCGCCACACTTGAGCGAATAACTGTGTGCCGTGTTTTTCATGTTTTTTAAGGACAGCTGATGCCAAAATTTTATGTCTTCCAAAAAGACAAAGCGCATCAAATACTGCTTTGTCTTCATGCTTTTCTGGATCACCTAAAATCATGATTGCATTATCTCTTTGTAATTTTTCGGTATCAGCGTACTGATACGTCGTGTCTGGTTCTATACCATTTATTACTGCTAGTTCAAACAACCATTTATGGCTGTTTAAGCGTATACGATTATCTCCAATACCGGAGTCCAGATAATTGATTTCAAATGCTTTTATTTTTTGTAGGCTGTCTATCACGGATGATGTGCCTATGCCATTAACCAACTCATACAAATATAGGTATGCAAGTGAGGTCGTGATTTTTTTATAAATGCCTTTTCGGATGTTTGTTCGCCAACTAAAATAGCCGCGTAATTGTTTCAAACCAAGATCATGGTAGGTTGTAAAGTAGCGGTGTATGTCGACATTGTAGGAGAAAACATCTTCGTAGTCGGCCATAAATTGTCCTTGGACATAAAAATTCCGGCATTTTTGCTTGAAAGAGTTATCACCGTAAGCATAGAGTTGGCTCATTTTTATCATTTTTTCAGGAATTTTATTTTCTTTGACATCAGAAGTCATTCCCTTAAACGTCAGAGGAACCGCGTGGTATTGTTGCTGTTGTATAGGTTCAGGTTCGGCGTTTAGAACAATCGTATTACCGCTTTGTTCGTTCTTTTCAAGTGCATTATCAAAAATACGATATATAACATCTGGGTCTGTGCTGTCGTCAAAATGGACGCCTAACCACTTCGGACCGCGCATTCGAAAAGGTGACGAAAGGTAAGACGGTAAAATATCAGTTGGTATTTCCTGTGCGTATTTGATGTCACAACGCTCGATATTATCACCAGAAGTAGCGTTTTTTTGACGCATCAAAACAGCCACCCATTTATTTGTGCTGGGATCTACCAACACCGAAAAACTAGGGAATTTAGGCCATTTGTATTGTTCGATAATATTATATTTTTCCTTGGCGTATAGTACTAATTCAGATAAATTCATGTTTTCACCAGAGTATTCTGTTATTTATAAGGTTGGTAGCCATACGTCCTAAATATTTACGCAAAGATAGGTGAATAAACAACTAGGACAGTTAAATTCATCAATAATTTTTGTTATTTAAAATGTATACTACCGTCAGTATATGATGTACCGTAGCGTCACAGTCAATATCATTTTCCTTTTCATATGATTTTAATATCTTTATGACAAAATTATTCAAATTATAGGTCTTGCGCAAATTTTGTATAATACAGGTATGGGACATACCTTTCACCGCTTTCAATTAGTTTTAGTCAACGAAATTGTAGAGCCAGTCTTAACGCCAAAAATGGGGTTAAGACTGCTTTTAATTTACCGCTAAAACCGCTATACTATTAGTATAAAATCAATAAGGAGTGTGTGGAAAATGACAAAAAGAGTTCAAGGTTCTTGTACATCAATTTTAGTTGGTAAAAATGCTTCAATCGACGGTTCAACAATGATTTCTCGAAATGATGATGGGCATGAAGCTTTAGATCCACAACGTTTTGTTGTTGTACAACCTGAAGATCAACCACGTAATTATCAATCTGTTATTAGTGGTGTAAAGGTAGAATTACCAGATAATCCAATGCGTTATACCTCAATTCCAAACTCACTTTTAACAAACGGAATTTGGCCTGCAGCGGGTATCAATAGTGATAATGTAACGATGTCTGCTACAGAAACAATTACAAGTAATCCACGTATTCAAGGGCTTGATCCTTATGCTGCTGGTGGAATTGGTGAAGAAGATCTTGTAACGCTCGTCTTACCATATATTCATAGTGCTAAAGAAGGGGTTGAACGTTTAGGCGATTTACTCTTAACACATGGCACATATGAACCAAATGGTATCGCATTTTCCGATAATGATAGTGTTTGGTGGCTTGAAACAATCGGTGGCCATCATTGGGCAGCTGTTCGTATTCCGGATGACGCTTATGTTGTTGCACCTAACCGTCGAAATATTGATATGTTTGATTTTGATTCAGAAGACACACTTTGTTCTGAAGATTTAAAAGTCTTAATTGATAATAATAAGTTAAATCCTGATTTTGAGGGTTACAATTTACGTCATATCTTTGGTAGTGCATCAATTAAAGATACGGTCTACAATAATCCCCGTACATGGTACGGTCAACAATATTTCAATCCTGAAATTATTCAAGATCCAATGGATCAAGACTTACCTTTCATTTGTCATGCAAATCGTAAAATTTCAATTGAAGATGTTAAATTTGTTTTGAGTGCACATTTTGAAAATACGGAATACGATCCTTATGGTAGTGCGCCAGAAGATATTAAAACACGATTCCGTCCAATTGGGATTAACCGTAATCATAATGTACATTTATTACAAGTTCGTAATGATGTACCTGATGAGATTGCTGGGATTCACTGGTTAGCTTATGGTGCAAATACGTTTAATACAATTGTGCCATTCTATGCGAACGTTAATGACACACCAGAATCATATAAAAATGCGACAGGTGAATTTGATTTAAATAATATGTATTGGCTCAGTTGTACAACTGCATTGTTGGGCGATACGAATTATGACTTCTACGTAGATATGCGAAATACATTTGAACTTGAAGCAATGAGTGCTTACCATGAAATTCAAAATGTTGCTGATAAGGCAGTTAGTTCACAAGCAAATATCACAGCATTTTTAGAAGAAATGAATAATAAGTTAGCTACAGAATCATTAAAACGTCAAACACAATTGTTAGGTGAAATGGTTATATCTGGTTCCGAACAAATGAAATTACGTTATAACTTAAACGATTAATTATAAACAAAATGAAAAGTTATCATTAAGTTGATAACTTTTTTTGTAACAATTATTTTAATTACTAGATTTAGGCAGCACTTTTGAGTAATATGGTACCATTTCATATGCTAGTAAAAATCAAATTTAGATCACTTAAATATGGTTTATATAATTCTTATTATAATGATAACAAGTATAATAATATGCTTTTTGCTAAAATTAACGTTTTTAAAAATCTTTAAGCTTTCTTTGATTTCACTTATTGTAAAATAAGATTCGTGATTGGAGAAAGTTAATGGTTAAAACGATAAGTCAGTTAATTCGAAAAAAACGTAAGGCACTTAGTCTAACAATTGAGCAGCTTGCTGAAAAGTCTAACGTTTCTATTAGTTTGATTTCTAGAATTGAACGAGGGGACGTTGCTAATATCAGTATTAATAAATTATCTGATATTGCCAGTGCGCTAGAATTGGAATTGTCAGACTTCTTTAGTAGGCAACAGTTTTCGGATATACCTACTTTAGAATTATTACAATATTTTAGTACGTTAACAGATGAGAAACGTGAGAAATTATCAAAATCAATTCTTAGAATTATTCAATTATAAATGATAATGATTAATAATGGATTATGTTATTTTTTTATAGAATGCACAATTTTTCTGTCTTTGTATTCTTTAGTTAAATTAATTTCAATTATTTTAGGTTTTAAATTTTTCGATAACTTTAAATTGGATAGTAATAAATTAGAATTGTCCATGGTAGATCGTCATCTTCAAATAATAGATCTTAACCAAGAAACTTTCCTGGTTAAGGGTTATTTTAGTAGGAAATTGAATTAATTTAACTTAGATGTCAAGTTAAATGATAGATAAGATATCGTTAGTATTTGGAGAGAAATTAGAATAAAAAATGACATGAAATAGGTTAAATGTTAACATAAAGAGGATAATAATTCTGGGGAATAAGTTATTTTTTAAGTATGGTATTGGGGATAAAAATTTAACTCAAAAAAATATTTATGTTAATGATTGGAAATACTCGGAGGTAAGCATTTGTACAAGAAAAACATTCTCGATAAACAAGAATGGCTAATTTGCGAAATTATTTAAATATTAGCTTTGAACGAAACTGGTTTATCAAGAAAACGATTACGTGAGCAATTAAATGTTTCTGAAACGGCTGTAAAAGTTGCTTTACAACAATTGGATAAAGATTTAAATTCCGGGGATGAACCCTACATGATTATTACAAAAAATAACGTCCAATTATTAGGTAAAGGCGAAATGAATTTTAATCAAACGATTTATCGGTATATAAAAAAATCGATAAATTATCAGATTTTAATGGCCTTTTATACTAAAGGTAATGCAAAAGTTGAGAATCTAGATACTAAATTAAATGTCAGTGAGGCTTCTATTTTTAGAAGGATTAAGCGATTAAATTCTCTTTTAGAAGAATTTCATGTGAAAATTTCTCATGGTGTGATGTTAGGTAACGAAAGTCAAATTCGCTTTTTTTATTATTCATTGTTTTTAGGAATTGATTTTAAATTCGAACAATCAAGTGAAAATGGCATTATTATGGCAGTCATCCAACGGTTTGAGGAATATTTTGATTTTAATGTGAATGATAGTAGTTTAGTTAGAGTAAAGCTTTGGTTAAAAGTAACAAGTCAACGAATGATGGTTAACGATCAAGATAATCGTAGTATTTCAGTTGTTTTAGAAGACATGATAAAAAATAATTCTTTGTTCGATAGCGTTGAAGAAGAATTTGGCGAAATTGTTAAAGAGTTTAAGCATAAAGTTGATATTCATTTTGAAAGTGCACTACTTTACGCTTGGACCACGGCTTTTGTGCCAGTACCATGGAGCACCTTTGTTGCCCATGATTTCGTGGCCGTTAATCGTAAAAATAATAATAAATTGCAACAAGCTGTTGAATTTTTAGAAAATGGCTTTGAGAATAGCTTAGGTATTCAGGTTGCTGGAGGCGATTTAAGTGAGTCTTTATATCCAATTTGTACAGAAGCCTTTTTATTTCACGGCGTTTTAAAATCTGCTAGTACAGATATGATGGAAGATTATCGCCTTAGAAAAGATAATGAGTTAGTTCTTAAAAATGTAAAAAATGCCATGAGTGCAATGATTGAAGAATCGAAGGGCGATCCCGAATGGTATGCCTTTTATTCAAGGTATGGTGACTCATTTATCAAGACGATTATGTCAATTTTTAATGCGCGTTTATTGGCAAAAGAAAAATTATTAACGGTAGGTGTGGATTTAAATACTGAGGAGCGCGTTAAGGAAATGTTTATGATGTACGCCAGTCGGGAATTAAATATTAATTTACGAGTCAACATAGATGTTTACGAGTCTACTAAGAATTATGATTTAGTTATTACAAATTTTATGAGCAAAAATTATTTGAATTCAGCACTGGAGACATATATTATCACTGGATTAGGGACGGATAGTGATGTACTTGGCGTTGAACAAGAATTAATAGAGATACTTAAAAAATATTATCATACTCAATGATAATATTTTTTTGATTTGAATTAGTTATAAGCCTAAAAAAAGAGTAGATTTCTCTACTCTAAATTAACTATATTATTAAATATTCAGATATCGTAAAGCAAGTTGACAGTAAGTCATATTTGCCCAAGAAAACCAGTCTCTAGTAAATTGACTTGGGTCATTAACGTTAATTCCTTCATGACATTGTAATGTGTCATCATCGGTTTGACTAATGATATCTAAATTATTTTGCATAATTTCCGGATTATTTGATGTTAATCCCTCCATCGCTAACGAAATCGGCCAAATATATTCCTTTGGTGTATGAGGACTGCCAATCCCTTTTAAATATTTTCCCGAGTAATAATAGGGATTTTGATCACTCAGAATAAATTTACGCGTTTTTTGGTAGATAGAGTCATCAGGTGAAATATAACCAATAAATGGGAGAGATAATAGACTAGGTACGTTAGCATCGTCCATTAAATTGATATTACCTAAGCCATCAACCTCATAGGCAAAAATAGTTTCATTAGAATTTGGAGCTGATACGATTCCAAAATTTTCAATTCCAGATTCAACTTCAGATCGGAGACGACTTATTCTTTTAAGTAGCTCGACTGGAGCTGGTTGTGTTTTAGATAAGGTAAGCAACTCATCTAGGACACAAATGATATAGCAATTACCTGGAATATGATAACCATATAAGCAGGCATCATCACTTGGGCGGAAACCACTCCAAACCATACCTGTATACCCAATTGGTGCACCTTTACCACCATGACTCAATGTGTCTGTTGAGGGACCATTAGAACGATTAAAAATATAATCGGAAGTTTCATGATGTTGTTCCGTAATAAAGGTATCCACAATTAACTTTACAGTTTGCCAAAAGTTACTGTCTAAATGTTTTGAATATCCAGATTTTTGATAAAGTTCTGATGCCAAATGGATAGGGGCGCATAATGAATCAATTTCAAATTTTCTCTCCCAAACGAGATCAGATATTGGAATATTTGATTTATCAACTGTGTAGTGTGCACCAGAACTAGTTTCGTTAAATGCATTTGCATAAGGATCATGTTTAATATAGGCAAGTTGTTGATTAATAACGCCATGGATGAGATATGTTATTTCTGGAATCTTATCTGTTAGTGAAAGATAAGGTAGTATCTGAAATGTCGAATCTCTGAGCCACATGGCAGGAATATCTCCTGTAGCAATGAATATATCTGAATCATTTTGTACTTTAACCGTATTTGTTAGTGTATCAATGAATACATTACGAAATAATGCAGTAGATTTTTTTGAAGAAAGTGAAATTGTTTCTGAATAATCCGTAACTTGTTTAATTAGTTTTTCTTGATTTATCATTTAAATACCTCAAATCGTAAGTTATCATAATTACTTATTTAATTGGAAAGATACCGTAAGTTCTAATTTCTCCTGGACCAAACGATAGTAAATCAACGGTGGTAACTTTTGAATTAATGAAATGGCTAACTTTACCATTTAAATCGAGTTCAGCAATGTTACAAGTAGTATTTAATGAGAGATTGCCAGGTTGATTGATAACGTTATCAGTTGGATTATAAAGACGAAGTTCAAATCCAGTTTTATCATCTGATATTGAAAAACTACTCATAATGACCTTTAAATTTTGAACGGACATAATTGAATTGTGATTAACGTTAGTCTTTGCTGGATTCATCATGAAATATTGTAAAGGTGTTGAGAAGCGATTTATTATTTGATCTTGATAGAAAAGTTCATTTTGACTTAATTGGCGATGCTTATTTTGAAGTTCAATAGGCTTGAAGTCAGCTTCAACAACTAGCCCACCTTCAAATATTAATTCTTTATTTAATTGACTATCCGGAGTTGATACAATTTTTGTTTGTAGACCTGAAGCATCTGAGGGACGGCGCATTAAGTCAGGACGTCCTAAGAAACCTACTCCTCTAAACAATGTAATCGCTAATTTATCAAAAGATTTATCAATTAATTGAAAATCTTTCGTACCTAAGGTTAGAAAAGACCAACTTACTTCTTTATTATGTGAATTAGCGAAATGAATCATTGGTCGCATACTTGTTGGTTCTTCCTTATAACCAATTTGTTCCCAGTCTTTAAGGTGTTTGTCTTCAGTAGGACGTTCAATGATACCAAATGGGGTATCTGCGAACGAGCTAACGACATTCGTTAATTGTGTATTTAAAATAAGTCGCATACGATGATCAAGAATAGTATTATCAATGTGCATCTTAAATTTAATAACGTTAGAATTTTTTGTTAATGTTAATGTTAATTGATAATTTAATCGACCAGTTTTAGTTTTTAGTGCACGCTCCTCTAAGTTGATTGGTAAGGTCCACGAACCAGTAATTGACATAATTTGATATAATTTTCCTGATTTAAATGTTATTGAATCAGATTTTGAAAAATCTAAAGTTAATAACCAATCTTTGAATGCAGGAGAGTAGTCATACGTATCACCCTCATCACCGCTATCTTCAATTGTCATAAAATTAGAATATGAGTGATTATCAAACTTTGTTTTAAGATTTAATTGCCCGTCATCAAAAGAAATTTTGTAGAAATCATTTTGAATATCAGTAGATACTTCTAATGTATTTACTGGGTTGTTTTCAGAGACGGACTGAATGCAGTAGCCAGTCCAATCTGTAGCTGATATGATCGTTTTAAAAGCAATTTTAGTAATATAATAAAAATCATCAGTCATTTCAGTTTGATCACGGCGTAAAACTGCTGCATTTTCTTCCTTTTGATAAATAATATCAAAAGGAACATCAATGCCGTCTATTGTTTTAAGATTAAAATTAGCAAAAGAAGTACTAACTTCGAATTCACGAATTTCATTAACTGGTAAAGGAAGTGGATTCCAAGCAAATAAATTTAATTGTTTTTTATCTGAAATAGAAATACTTAGTTTACGAAGTAGATAATCTTTGAGTGAAAGAGATAATTGATCTGCCACAATTCCACGATGTAAGATATCTTGATTTGTTTTATCACTGTTACAGCCACCGGAACTATCATGAGCTTGTCCACGGGCAATAGTCTTCCAAATATCATCAATTAAACCTTGCTTTTCAGATATACCCTGATGTGTAGCAATAGCCATTAAAGGCTCGACTTCATAAGTCATTCTCCGTTCTAATTTATCGTAAAGCTGTTTTAAATCGTAACGAGAAGAATAGATTCCTCGATGTATTTTAGAATCTGATGGATCAATGAATTCTCCATTAAATGATGGTAAATTGGACTCCTTAGCTAATGCATCAAAAAATTTTGGATACGTACTTTCTTGAATAACAGAATCAGATTGTAAAAGAACACTATTAGCAGTTGCAAGTCTATCTTTTAAATTATGATCGATAGCTCGCTGGTCGCCACCAATTGGTAAAACAAGATTGTCAGATGTAGTATTCGTTGAGATTTTCTCCGTTAAATCGAAAAAGTTATCATTTTCAACTAAATCTACACCTGCATAATAGCCATTTTTAATATTAGCAACTAAAACTTTGGAGGAGTCATTACTTGTCCAGTAAAAATAGCGGGAATCGTTTTCTGTAGGGAACCCACGCCAGAAAACGGTGCTATTAATACCAAATCCATTATATATTTTTGGCATATCTTGTCCTTGTCCAAATGAATCTGGGAGATACCCAACTTTCATTACGCCACCTAAATTGTCAGCTAGCTTTGATCCAATTCTGATATTGCGAACAATAGATTCTCCAGAAGTAACCATTTCATCAATTTGAGTATACCAAGGTCCAATGAGTAAACGACCCATAGAAACATATTTTTTGATAAGATCTTCTTTTTCTGGAGCTGTATTTAGATAATCATCAATAATTGACATCTGTCCATCTAATAGATAATAATCTAGTTCATTTTTAGATAATGCCTCAAAAGCTTCGTCCATATGGAAGGCAAATTGAATTCGAGCCTCTTGACGTGTAAAATACCATTCAAAATCCCAATGAGTATGTGCGATTGCATGAATCTGTTTCAAATGAAACACCCTTTCTTCTCTTGAATTAAATTCAGATTATTCTGTAACCATGTCTGCATCCAATTTTCTTGCTTCTGCACGTTCATGGCGTTGGTTGATAATAACAAATGGAGCATATAGTGCAGTATCTAAGACAACTAAAACAGCAGTTAAAACGACTGGGCTTAGATGGAATGCACCTAATACCCAAGTGCTAA
The DNA here is from genome assembly GCF_056781995.1 of Dellaglioa sp. CoH-57-MRSF-18. The sequence goes on along the minus strand of NZ_JBXAXX010000001.1, from coordinate 48,685 downwards.
TGAAAATAGGTTCATTACCAGAATTTAAAACTACAAGAGGTACAACCCAACCGATTGAAGTTACAACATATGCAATAATTGCATTTGTGACAGGTACAACAATCCATGGAATGAACATTAGTGGATTTAAAACAATAGGTAAACCGAAAATAACAGGTTCATTAATACCAAAACAACTTGGAATGAAACCTAGTTTTGCAACTTCTCGCTCTTTTTCACCTTTATTTGTGAAAATCAGCATTGCAATAATTAAACCAAATGTTGCACCAGAACCACCAATCATGGCGTAAACATTTGTCATTGTATTAGGTGAAATTGAAATATCAGCAAAACTTTGAGTTTCAGCAAATTTTGCAACGTTTTTAAGGAATAGTGGTAACCAGAAGGCTGAAATAACGCCCCAGACGATATTGAAACCATGTAAACCAAGGAACCAAAGGATTTGTTCTAATAAAATAACAATAATAATAGCTGGAAGCCCAACACCAACGCTTAACATTGGTGAGATAACAATATCAGCAATCATTTGTACTAATGAAACATAGCCAAGTGACTGTATTGTAATTCTTACGATACCAAAAATAATAAGTACTTCGGAAATTGGAATTAATGAGAAAAATGAATCGAAAACATTTTGTGGTACGTTACCAGGCATTTTAATCGTGAACTTACTTCTTGCGAATCGAGCGAACAACGAAACGGCAAGCATTCCAACAATTAAGGCTGTAAACATACCTTCATAACTAAAGAATGAAGTTGAAAAACCTTCAACAACTTTAGCTTTGCTATCCAAAAAGTTAACGTTATTAGGAATCATGACGAAGTATGCTGCGAATGCCAATAATGTGGCAATAATTGGATTTAAACCTTTATTTTTTTCGTCCTTTTTTAATTCCATTGCATACGAGTATGCTGATGAAAAAACAACGATTAGTGCAACAATACCAAGAGTAGCAGTACCAATGTAGCCGAATAAGTCACTAATACTTGTTAAAATGACATTATGAATATCTTTTGCTTTAATTAATGCATCAAGTTCCATTTTGATTAGATTTGAGAATGATCCGACAACAGTAAACGGAATTGTTCTAACAAAGGCATTCTTAATAGCTTGTAAAATGGTATTTCTTTCAACCCATGCTGAAACTTTTAAGAGTGGCCCCTGGATTTTTTCTAAGTTAAAATGCATAATAAAGACTCCTTTTAATTTTGTTTATAGAAAGCGCTTTCTATAAACAAAGTATAACAACATCTTTTTAATTTGTAAATACATATTTAAATGAAACGTGTTTACAAATTAAATTATATAATATAATATGTATATACAAATGTATAGAAATGAGGTAGACAAATGTACAGATATCGAGAAATATACTCAGATATTAAACGAGATATTTTAACAAATCATTATCGTGCCGGGGCTTTACTGCCAACTCAAGAAATATTAACCGAAAAATACCAAGTTTCTAGATTAACGTTAAAAAAATCATTAAATTTACTAATTGATGAAGGATTAGTTTATAGTAAGCAAGGGTCAGGGACGTATGTGCGACCAAGAATGGATAGTCAATCTACGGAGATGTTGCCTCTAGATTTACCTGTTGGTGTCACATATTCACATCGAGATCAAAAAATATCAAGTAAATTAATACATTTTAATGCCCGATTACCAACAGAAATAGAACAAAAAAATCTACAAATATTATCTAATGATCCAGTTTATGAAATTAAAAGGGTTAGATTGATTAATAAAAAGGTCTATAGTTTTGAGCACTCAGTGATGCCGGTCTCAATTGCGCCTATCGATGAAAAGGTATTATCAGGATCCGTGTATGACTATTTAGGGAGTCACGCGAACTTACAGTTAACAGATGCAAGACGAGTGGTTTATGCTGAACCAGCAAACAAAGAAACTAGTCAAGTTTTAGAAGTTTCCTTGGATAGTCCAATTTTTGTAATTGATCAAATCGCTTATGATCAAAAAGGCCGCGCCTTTGAATATTCGACGTCAAGATTTGTGAGCAATCATAATAAATTTGTCTTAGATGTTCATTTAAATAAAAACAACTAAAAAAGAGATTCCTGCAATATACTTTTTTTTAACCGATTTTAAAATAGGATAGCATAAAGTAGAGTAGTTTGTGATCGTAACTAGCAGTGATATTGTGGGACAATACGCGATATGTGTTGAAGTAATAAATAAAGTATGGAAAGGAGGATGCAACAATGATAATAAGACAAGAAGAAATAGAAAACGATTATAGTTTTTCACAATCTACCTTAAACGTAATTGTTATGGATTCAAAAATAACCAGCATTTCTTTACCCGAATTGAATTAATTTTGCATAAGAAAAGGCATCTGTCTTTCGACAAATACCTTAGTATTCCGCCACCAACACCAGTTGACAAAGAGCCCTTTTTAAAAGAATAATCAGTTAATCTTTAAATCTGAGCGGTATTAAAATTGAACCGAGTGGTTATTTAATACTGATTCAAAATCTCAAAATAACATATATAAAAAAATTCCCTTGAAATATCTAGACATTAGGTAAATAATGTGGGTGTAGCGAACTGTGTAGGAGTAAAAATGATATGGGGGTTAAAAAGATTTGGTTCGCGGAAATAATATGTAGGGGTGATTAAATGAATATGCTAGTTAGTGATTTTGATGGAACGATTTTGAGAGGTGACTTTGTAGATAAGAATACAAGAGAGACTATTGCGAAACACAACAAAGAAAATGATCTCTTTGTTGTGGCCACCGGAAGATCTCCAAAATCGATAGTCAATGCGAAAGAAAAATATGGTCTACCTGAGTTTAACTACGCTCTAGCATCAAATGGCTCAATAGTAATTGATAGTAGAGGTCAGATTATTAAAGCATTCTATCTGAACGGGGAGCAGATCAATGCGATAAAAGAAATAATTAATAAATACTTGAGTTCAATCGAACGAATTATGATTTCAAGTAGTGACAATGAATTACGTAGTTTCGATAAATTAAATCCTAGCTCGGATAATATTTGTTCAATTACTGTCGTAGCAAGTACTAAAATTATCAATGCTATAAGTGAGAAAATAGCAACGAAAAGAATATTGAATTTCAATCGCAATGGAAAATACTTAGACATTACGCGTGTGGGTATTGATAAGAGTACTGCAATTAATTGGTTGGTTAACATAAAAAAAGTAAATATTAATAATGTGTATTCTGTCGGAGATGATTATAATGATATAACAATGCTTCAAAGCATTAATAAGTCATTTACTTATAATGATAGTCCGTTGCCTGTCAAGACTGCTGCTAGATATTTAATAAATGTATACAGTGATATAAGTAATTATGTGAAGAAAGAAGTAGAATAAATGAAATCGCTTACATCGGCAACTAATCGTTTCTTCAATTCCAGAATTTTGACTGGAATCAAAGATGGGATGATATATACCATCCCCATTACAATTGTAAGTTCTATTTTCATTATTCTTGTACAATTTGATATTAATCCCGATTTGAAAGTCTTAATGAATCGATTGATTACTTTTTCGTTCAACATTTTAGGTGTAGTAAGTTGTTTAGGAATTGCTTTTTCGATGACTAAAAACGAAAAATTAAAACTAGAAACAACTATTACCGCACTAATTTCATTTTTAGTTCTTTGTGGAGCAGAAAATGTAAAAATAGTAAAGAATATAACCATTGATTGGATTGGAAGCAAGGGGATTATTGCAGCGATGTTAATCGGAATACTCATCCCTATTTTCTTTGAAAAGATTGTTAACTTAAGGATTGGAAATAAAGTTTTTAAAGATTTACCGAGTAATGTTGGAATAGCTTTTGAGTCTTTAATTCCGATGTTTTGTTGTTTTATTGTTATAGGTGTCGTTCAATTTGTATTTCAATTTATCATAAAAAGAACCTTCGTAGAGACTATTTATACTCTTTTGCAGCTTCCTTTACAAAACTTATCGGACACGTTTTTTGGTGTGATTTCTATCTCGGCATTGATTTCAGTTTTTTGGTTTTTTGGCATTCACGGTAATTCCGTTATTGGTGGAGTAATAACACCGATTTTATTGACAAATACTATTGAAAACCAGTCGATTATAGCAGCACACCATAATCTAACAATAGTGAATGGAGCGCATATAGTAACTCAACAGTTTTTAAATCAATTTATTACTATGACAGGAAGCGGTATTAGTATAGGGCTTATTCTATCAATGATTATTTTTTCAAAAGAGTCAGGTAATCGCAAGCTAGGATTAGGTGCTTTTGTACCTTGTTTATTTAATATTAACGAACCAATAGTTTTTGGACTACCAATTGTATTGAATCCATACATGGTAGTACCGTTCATTTTTATTCCAGTTATTACCGGAATGTCTTTATATCTTTGTATTCTATATGGAGTTATTCCGCCGTTTAACGGTGTCATTCTTCCGTGGATAACACCACCATTAATTTCAGGCTTTTTGCTAGGAAGTTATAAATATGTTGTGTTTCAAATCGTAATTATCATTATGTCTTTTGTTGTTTACACACCGTTTTTAAAGCTGTACGAAAATAATAGCACTAAGTTAGTCTTAAAGGGAGCGCATAGTAATGGAAAATTTTGATATATCCGTAATCATTCCAACCTACAATCGGAATAAATTACTTGAAATTAGTTTGCAGTCACTACTTAAACAAAAACTGAATAATACGACTTTTGAAGTAATAGTTGTCGATGATGGATCGTCTGAAGAAACAATCTCAATTGTTAAGGCATTTGAGACATCACTGAATATTAAGTACTATTATCAGTCGGATAATGGATTTAAGGTTTCTGAAGCGAGAAATGCTGGAGCAAATATCTCTGGGGGTAAATATCTCGTATTTATTGATGCTGGTATTGCAGTTTGTAGTACATTTGTGAGTGAGTACCATAGAATTTTAGTAAATAATGAAAATAGTTTTGTGATTGGTTATGTTGCGGGATTTGATGATCATGATAAATATAAACAGGCAATTATTGATAACTTTAATGCGGCGGATGTCGATGGCACGATTCAAGTATTATTGAATTTAAATGCGTATGATCGCCGTGAATCAGTATACCAGTCAATGGGAGATGATTTGTCTAAGTGGCCAGCACCATGGGTAATTGGTTGGTCATGTAATATTGGAATATCAAAAGATGCCTATCAAAGAATCGGAGGATTCGATGAGGCTTACACAACTTATGGTGGAGAGGATGCAGATTTCGCTATTAACGCATTTGTGCATCATATTAGATTTATCCTTGATAGATCTGCGATTGCAGTTCACTATCCACATGAAAAAAATAAAAATACAGTAAGCACCGAAGAAGCTAAAAAATATACGCTAAGGAAAAGAAAATATATGTTCAATAAATATGGTTTAAGCTCAATTAGAACTTGGATTGGAACTAAAACGGAATTATTAAATGGAGAGTTGAGTAAAGCTGGTGGAAATAATGAAAACTAAGAACGTTGTTGATTTACACAATTTTATAGACGTTAATGATGAGAGATTGCGTAATGGTATGTTGAAGCAAACTGTTGTTGATTTTTTGGATAATTTTAATTATGTGGATCTAACTAGATTAAATCATTCATACACTGCAAATAGTAGCCAAATATCAAAGAGTGCAATTATTGAGGGGAATGTGTATATCGGTGAAAATGTTATTATTCAGGGGTTTGCTTACATCAAAGGCCCAGCAGTCATCAAAGACAATGCATTGATTGGGAAAAGTGCATTTATTCGAGGTGGCTGTTATATTGGGGAAAATACTATAATTGGGCATTCCTCGGAGATTATTAATAGTGTGATTCTGGATGATACGCATATTGCACACTTTAATACAATAACGCGGTCTTTTATTGGAAGTGATGTAAACTTTTCAGCTTATGCGTCGACTTCCAGCTTTAACTTGTATGATGAAATTGACGCGACTGGATGGCATAAAACAAAAAAAATTTTTTTCGATGATAAAACATATTTAAAAACAAGTTCAAAATTTGGAGCCATTATAGGTGATCACTGTCGCATTGGAGCTTACACTATGACATATCCAGGTGTTACAATGGGGAAAAATTGTGTTGCGTTGCCACATCTCATGATTAAAGAGGGTTTTTATGCAAATGACAGTAAATTATACTTACAAGATTATTATACTCACACAGTAAAAAAAGGATGTTAGACAAATGGGATCAAGAATAATGCATTTATCAATTGCACAAGTAATAAATAATAAGCATGGGTTTGGAAATGATTTTTTAATTGGAAGTATTACTCCAGATGTTAACAAAAATTCGAGAACACCCAAAGAGCTTACGCACTTTATGGTGAAACGCGAAGATGGAGAACATGATATGTTTCCAAACATGTTTCTAGAGGAGTATGGAACATGTTTGAATACGTTTCAACTAGGATATTATCTTCATCTTATATCTGATGATATTTGGCTAAAAACTGTTTATAAAAAATATATTTTAGAAAACATGAGTTATAGTAAGGATGAAGCGCTACGAAGATTCTATTTAGACTTTCACTATTATAATGGTATTCTGATAAAACAATATAAACTGGTAACTTTGAAAAATAACAAATACTTATCGACTGGGGTCAACGAAATAATTGATCGTGATATTAGTGAAATTATTGAAGACTTGGATGCTGATTTTGATGATATGTCTATCGAAGACTTTCCAGGTTTACTTAAAAAAGAGGATGTAGAACAATATATTAACGTTTGTGTAAAAGAATTTGAAATTTTTCTCTTGAAAGGCAGCTATGATGGTGTTAAATTTGTTTTTTATAACGATTTTTAGAAACAAAAATCTATATTATATAGTTTAAAAAAGTTGAAATCATTAAGGCGCTGCAACTATAATTTGAAACCTGGTGAACGGTTTAAATGATGGTCATTTCAGAATTAGATAGTTCTAACTCACAGAAAGTTTCAATTTTAATTCGTTCAGATTAGGTTATACTAGACAAAAGATCAGTTCCTAGAAAGTGTGTTTGTGGTAAACACCATTTTAAAGGAAGCTGACCTTTTTTGTCCGAACAGCGTTCGGATTAATTTTACAAGCTACCAAGAAGTAACAAAAATTAGCCATACTCCTTGCAGGAATCTCTTTTTTAGTTGTTTTCAATTATTCGTTTAAAGCTTTGTAAGTTTGAATTAAAGGCATGTTTAGCGATTGGCATGAGTAATTTTAATGGTAAATGTGAATGATCATTTTCAGACAAGTAAAAATTTTCTTCTAATAATGTTGTTGCATTTTTACTAGTCAAATTAAAAATTAGAGTGTATTCGAGTTTTCCTCCGGTACTTTCATAGTAGATTGTATCATTTTCTGAACTAACAGAAATTTCCTCATTTTTATTCAAAGCAGAATCTGTTCTGTGAATATTGAATTTATTGTTGTCAATTGGCTGTACCTGAATAATATCAGGTATCCATTTCAGTAAAGTTTCCGGATTTTTTAAAAACAACGCGATTTTTTCTTTACTTGATTTGATTGAAATAACATTTGAAAATAGTGGTTTTTCCATAGGATGAAACCTCCTTTTATTTGATGACTTCATCCTATCCAATTTGAGTAAAAATTAAAAATCAGTATTCTGATATTCTAAATATTTTTATAAATTTGTTCATTAAAAAGGCCAGTTAGTAGCTGTTGCTTTTCAGTAGCGGCTAAAAAATTATCTTTATCTTCTGCTCTTTTTGCAATTTGAGCCATTAAATAAAAAGAGTTGGCTAACATATAGTGTGAGTTATGATCAGTAGCGAATTTAACAGACTTGTTTATCCAATTAAGAGACATTGTTAAATTATTGAGCTTAAAATAAATAAGTGCTGTCAAATAGAATAAAATATTTTGATTTTCTTCATAAAATAATTTATTAAAGTCCATAAAAGTCTGATCAATATATTTCTCAGCCTTATTTTGTAAATTTTGCTTTGCATATATAAAGGCCAAAGAGACGGTACCAAGTCGGGTAAGGGTATCTGGCAGAATTTTATTACTGGAAGCAAGGGACAACTTAATATATTTTTCGGTAGCAATCAATTTATTTTCAGTATGTAGAGTTGCAATACCGATATAATAATAGTATGCCTGAAGTTGCTTATCCGTTTTTAAATTATTGGTAACCGTTTCTTTATTTAGAAACTGGAGTAACTCTTTGTATTGGTGTTGATTACATAACTTAGATACACGTTCATTGAATTCATTTTCTGAACTGATATCAAAATTTTCCAGAAGACTTATTTGGTCTAAAGTAATCGATAATTTATGACATAGTTGGATTAAGAGCTGTGCATTAGGTATGTATTTATTATTTTCAATAGCACTAAGCATCGATTGCGCACAAATATCTTTGGAAACTTCTTTTTGAGTTAAGTGTAGCGATTGGCGAGTTTCTTTTAAAATTAATCCTAAGCTATTAGGCATGATATAACCTCTTTCTAGTTTGAAAAAGTTAAACAGTAATTACTGGGATAATAACATAATGGGGCATAATGATAAAATTTCATGATTAATAAATCAAACTACCATTTTTCAATCATGTCGCGTACAATTAACCTACAATTGAATGTTAAAATTTAAATAATTTGAGAATTAACAAAAGGGGATAGAATCATGCGTGCAGAATTCCAAAAGCAACATACTGAGACCTATCAGATAGACAACCATAAAGGTCTAAACGGCTGGATATCTTTCTTCTTGAGCCTTAGTTTAATCGTACTATTTGTGACAAGTGTCTTAAAAATAACCGTTTTGAATCAAACTTATACTGAAGAAAAAATTTTAACAGATTCGAACGTGACACTTGTGACACGACAGATGAATGATGGTATTTCAAGTATTGCGACATTAAATGATGTGCCAACGTCAGCTGTTAAAGATGCTTTAACGAATCAACAAGTTACTAACATTGCGAAAAATAGTTTTAGTAACGTATATGCTGGAAAACAAACTGTCATCAATCCAACTGAGATTACCAATCAAGTTGCTAGCAACGTTATGAAAAAAACGGACACATCAAATCCGTTGGTTAGCGCTAAAATTGATGGGATTGTCGCAACTTTTAAAAGTAATTTAAGTGAATATTTGACGAATAATATCCAAACGCCATATCTTTCAAAAATTGCTAGTACAGTTAGTTCGGTAAAAGTAATAGTCCAAACAGCCTTTATGTATAGTTTAATAGCTTCTGTTATTTTTGCGCTACTCTTACTGGCTATTAATCGGGCATTCTTTATACCGCTTAAATACGTCGGATTCAGTGCAATCTGGAGTGGTGTTCTAGTTTCAATTGGTTCTGCAATTGCCTTGTACAGTGGCCTAATTGGTATTGTGTCTAGTAAAGCTTCTGTTTTTACTGATATTGTGAATAATTATATCAGTGACACATTTAATACCATGTTAGTGGGTAGTTTAATTTTACTTGCTGTTGGTCTAGTATTCTGGTTAATTGGTCGTAATAAAAAATAAAAAGCAACTGATGTTCAGATTAATTTCTGAATACCAGTTGTTTTTATTTGGAACTATTCCTAAGTGTTAAGGTTGTTCCAATGGTAATAATCTGAGGGATAATTTCAGTCATCGACATTTGATTGACTAATAGTTCTGCAGCAGATTGACCCATTTTTTCTGTATAAACTTTAACTGAACTAAGCGTTGGGAAAGTATATTCAGCAATAGATGTGTCATTAAAACTAATTAAACTGATTTGTTCAGGCACTTTAATTGATATTTCATTTAATGCACGTAATGCACCGACAGCCATTGCGTCATTTGCAATAAACAACGCTTCTGGTAAATTATCTGATTGATCATTTAATAATTTCAAGGTTAATTGATAACCTGATTCTGGCGTGAAATCGCCTGTATAAACCCATTCGGGATGGTAGTTGCTAGTACGTTCTAAGTGATTTTTAAAGTGAGTGAAGCGGGAATCTGGGCCTAAATTGACATCATCAAATGTACTTTCTTGTCCTGCAATCATGCCAATTTTAGTTAAATTTTGTTTTTTAAAATGGTCAATAACGGTTGTAACTGGCGTTTTGAAATCAGTCATGACGCAACTAATACCAAAATTTAGTGTGTTCATATCAACAAAAACTAAATTAGAATTTAGTTCTTTAAATCCGGCTATTTGTGCTGCACTGTATTTACCGATAACAATAGCACCAAGAGTATCAGTCAAGGCGCTAAATTGATCATTTTGGAAAAAACGTGTAATTTCATAACCGAGTTCAATTAATTTACGTTCGATACCAATTCGAATTGAAAGGTAATACAGGTCATCTAATTCTTCTTTTTCTGTATACCATTCGATAATAGCAATCTTACCTTGAGGTGTACTGGATTTCTTTTTATTTTTTGAATAATTTAAACTTTCAGCTGCTTCAAAGATTCGTTTACGTGTATCGTCGCCAACGGATAATGTTTGATCGTAATTTAACACGCGAGAAACAGTTGCATTAGAAACTTTTGCCAACTGTGCAATGTCTTTAAGTGTTGCCATGACTACCTCCTGATTGATTGGTTATGTGTATCAGTTTACCATAATAAAAAGAATGTCGTAAAAAGATTGTAATTTTAGTAAATATTTAGTAAAATGAAAGCGGTTAATAAATTGGAGGAAAATATAATGAAAATTAATGAATTAAAGAGCGAATTTAAAGATGTTTACGGTGTGGACGCAAATGCAAGTTACTTCTCACCAGGTCGTATCAACTTAATTGGGGAACATACTGATTACAATGGTGGACATGTTTTCCCAACAGCAATTACATTAGGCACATATGCAGTTGCAACAAAACGTGATGATACAACAATTAATATCATGTCAAATAACTTTAAAGATAATGGCGTTGTCTCATTTGATTTAAGTGATTTATCATATCAAAAAGAACATAACTGGGCTAATTATCCAAAAGGGATGATTGTTTACTTGAAAGAGCAAGGTTATGTTATTGATAAAGGATTAGATATTTTACTTGAAGGTAACATTCCAAATGGTGCTGGTTTATCATCATCTGCATCAATTGAATTATTGATGGGTGTTATTTTAGAAGATCAATTTAATTTAGACATTGATCGTGTTGATCTTGTTAAAACAGGTGTCATGGTAGAAAATAAATTTATCGGTGTTAATTCAGGAATTATGGATCAATTTGCAGTCGGTATGAGTAAAGCAAATCATGCTATCTTACTGGATACAAATACACTAGATTACGATTTAGTACCAATTGATTTAAAAGACAACGTTATTATTATTATGAATACAAATAAACGTCGCGAATTAGCAGATTCTAAATATAATGAACGACGTAGTGAATGTGAAGCAGCATTAGCATTATTACAAGAGAAAAATGATATTAAATCATTAGGTGATTTGGACAATGCTAGCTTTGATTTACAAACATACTTAATCCAAAAAGAAAACCTTCTAAAACGTGCGCGTCATGCAGTTTCAGAAAACCAACGGACGATTATGGCTCAAGAAGCTTTGAAAAATGAAGATTTAGTACGTTTTGGTAAATTAGTTAACGCTTCACATGTTTCATTACAATTTGATTATGAAGTAACGGGTATTGAACTTGATACACTTGTTGAAACAGCATGGGAACAACCAGGAGTACTAGGTGCTCGAATGACTGGTGCTGGTTTTGGTGGTTGTGCAATTGCCATTGTTGCTAAAGACAAAGTTGACGCATTTGAAAGTGAAGTGGGTCGTATCTACGAAGAAAAAATCGGTTATGCACCAAGTTTCTATTTAGCAGAAATTGCTGATGGCGCTAAAAAATTAGATTAAGCATAAAGAGATAGAGGGAAAAACATGGATTCTAAACAATTAATTTCAAAATTCGTCGATAAAGTTATTCAGTTTGATCCAACGACTTATTCGACAGATGATAAAATTTATTTAGTAAACGTCGTTTTAGATTTGGTTGGTGAATCAGAGATAGAAGTAACTGAACCAGTTTCTGACACAATAATTGCTGTTAAAGACGAGCTACTTAATTTAGCAATCAAAAACGAGAAAATCAGTGCTCTAATCGCGGAGCAAGATATTCTTGGTGCTAAATTAATGGATCTGGTCACACCAATTCCAAGTCACGTGAATAAACATTTCTGGGATTTATACGCAAAAGACCCAGAGAAAGCTTTGGCTTATTTTTATGAATTAAGTCAGGCTAACGATTACATCAAAGTTGCGGCTATTGCGAAAAACATTGCTTATCAGGTACCAACAAATTATGGTGATTTAGAAATCACCATTAATTTATCTAAACCTGAAAAAGATCCAAAGCAAATTGCTTTAGCTAAAACAATGAAACAAACGGGTTATCCTAAATGCCAATTATGTATGGAAAATGAAGGCTATGCTGGAAGACTAGATTTCCCAGCTCGTCGCAATCATCGGATTGTACGATTTGATTTGGGGGATGCAACATGGGGCTTTCAATATTCGCCTTATGCTTACTTCAATGAACATTCAATTTTCTTAGATGAAAAGCATGAACCTATGGTAATTAACAAAACGACATTTTCAGATTTACTTCAAATTGTTAAAAAATTCCCGGGCTATTTTGCGGGAAGTAATGCAGATTTACCAATTGTAGGTGGCTCAATTTTAACGCATGAACACTATCAAGGTGGACGTCATGATTTTCCAATGGCAAAGGCAGAAATGAGTCAAACAATGCAATTTGCAGGATTTGATGACATTCAAGCAGGTATTGTGAACTGGCCAATGTCAGTCATTCGTTTAAATGGTGAAAATCCAGAACGATTAGCTGATTTAGCAGCAAAAATTTTAACGTCTTGGCAAGAATATAGTGATGCCGATGCACAAATTTTGGCAAAAGATGCTGACGGTACGCCACATCATACTGTGACGCCAATTTCTCGAATGCGTGACGGTCGTTATGAATTGGATTTAGTCTTGCGAGATAATCAAACATCTGATGAATTTCCAGATGGTATTTATCATCCACATGCTGATGTTCAACATATTAAAAAAGAAAACATTGGCTTGATTGAAGTTATGGGATTAGCTATTTTACCACCTCGTTTGAAAACTGAAATAACAGAGGTTGAGAAGTATCTAACAGATCAACCAAATGTCATGGCGGCTTATCATAAAACTTGGGCTGATGAAATTAAGCGTGATAATTCGATGATTTCTAAAGAGACGGTTAGTGAGCTCGTACAAAACGAAGTTGGAAAAGTCTTTATGCGTGTTCTTGAAGATGCTGGGGTTTATAAACAAGATGACCACGGCCAACAAGCATTCGTTAAGTTTATTAAACAAGTTTAAACGTAAAAAGATTAACTTATTTAAGTTAATCTTTTTTATTTAGAAATCAAATAGAAACTAACTGGTTAACGATAATTGTTAAGATAGTGTTAGAAAATTCTCTTTTTAATGTTTTGTGTTAAAATAAAATATATAATATTCTTACTAAAGTTGACATGCTGGTAATTATGAGAATTCTCGGAGGAATAAATGTACAAAAAAGATATTCTGGATCGACCAGAGTTTTTAATATGTGAAATTATTGAATTGCTATCATTAAATGAACATGGGTTATCAAGAAAAGTAATCTGTAATCGATTAAATGTTTCAAATACAGCTTTGCGAGTTGCACTAGAGTAATTGGATGGCGAATTCAATTCAGGTGATGAACCCTATATGATCATAAAAAAGAATAACATTCAATTTATAGGTAAAGGCAAAATTAATTTTTACGAAACGGTTTATCGGTATGTGAAAGAGTCTATTAATTACCAAATTTTAATGGCATTCTATTATGATGAAAATAGCAGTATTGAAAATTTGAGTCTTAGTTTAAATGTTAGTGAATCATCTATCTTCAGAAGAATTAAGCAACTTAATAATTTGTTGTCTGAATTTCAGATTAAAATTGCACATGGTGAGGTAGTTGGTTCTGAATTACAAATTAGATTTTTTTACTATTCACTATTTCTAGCGACAGATTTTAACTATAATGATACGATAGAAGCGGGCGTCATTCTTGAATACATTAAAGTATTTGAAACATATTTTAACTTCAATGTGAATGATAGTAATTTAATGAGGACTAGAATTTGGATGAAGGTCAGTGTTCATCGAATGATGCGAAAAGATCGTGATAATTGGGTGATTTCTGATGATTTAGCAGATATGATTGCAAATAATTCACTATTTAACCAAGTTGAAGAAAAGATGCAAGATATTTATATTAAGTTCTCAAATAAAATTGATGTTCATTTTGAGAGCGCCCTACTTTACGCTTGGACAACTGCTTTTGTTTCAGTTCCTTCAAGTGCTTACTTGTCCCGCGATTTTATTGCAATTAATCACACAAATAACACCAAACTTCAACAAGCTGTTAAATATTTGGAACAAGGATTTGAATCTAAATTAGATGTTAAAATTATCGGTGAAAATGTTAGTAAATCATTGTACCCAATTTGTACTGAAGCATTTTGTTTTCATGGAACGATGGATGCCGTGGGAACTTACATGATGAATAGTTATCGAAAAAAATATTCAAATCATTCAGTTCGACGTCATGTTGAGATTGCCATGGATGAATTAATCGACAGTCCATTATTAGCTAAAAAATGGTCTGATTTCTATAAGCGATACAGGCAGCCATTTATTAATAAAATGGTCGAAATTTTTAGCGCTAGATTGTTAGAAAAAGAAACCATGTTAACAGTTGGGGTTGATTTAAATGCAAACGAGCGAATTAAAGAATTATTTGTCAGAAATATGAGTCAAGATTTAAATATTAATTTACGCGTTAATGTCAGTATTTATGATTCTAGTCAACGATATGATATGGTGGTTACTAATTTCATGAATAAAAATTATAAAAACAATGCATTTGATAAGTATATTATCACTGCATTAGGACTTGATAATGATATGCCAGAGATGGGGAAACGACTGTTAAACGTGAATAGAAAACACTATCAGTAAAAATGTTTCTAGTTTTTTTTTTGATAGTACAACCCATGAATCATTCGGTATACTCTATATTATAGAGAACTAACAAGAGATATTCGTGGGGGATTTCTTTTGAAGCATTAAACAGTATCGAATTGGGCAAACATTTATTTATTACAAAATAAAAAAAGACGATTATAATTTAACGATTATAATCGCCTTTTTTTATAGGCTACCAAGTGTGATAAGATAGAGAATAAACGTTATGACGAGAAATGAAGGATAATGACATGCAATTTACGCTAACAAACAATGGTGAAGGCACAATTAGTTTAAAAAAATTTTTAATTGAGGTTGGCGTTAGTAAACGATTAATCGCCAGAATTAAACAAGGCGAGGGACAAGTTCGAGTTAACAAAAAGAATGAATATTGGGATTATCAACTGATTGATGGTGATGAAGTTATTTTGACGTTGCCAGAAGAACCAGATAACGATGCCATACATGCAAGTGATGAACCATTAAATATCGTCTTTGAAGATGAAAACTGGTTAGTAGTCGATAAGCCAGCTGGTATGGTAACCGTGCCAGGCCCATCTAATGAAGATACAACATTGGTTAACCGTGTTAAAGGCCATTTGATTGCAACTCATTCAAGTAGTTTCGTGCCACATGTTATTACGCGTTTAGACCGTTTTACAAGTGGACTTGTTTTATTAGCTAAGCATGGATTTGCACATAGTTTGATTGCTGCTCAATTAAGTAATGGTCAGTTAGAAAAATCATACTTAGCAATTGTTGCAGGTGACGTTAAAAGTGATCAAGGAGATATTAAAGAACCAATTGGTAAAAAGGAAGGCGAAATTCGTCGTTCTGTTATGGCTGAAGGAAAAGCCTCAGAAACAACTTATAAAGTTGTAACGAGATTTCCAGACTACACATTAGTTGATGTGAAGTTAGTTACGGGCCGAACACATCAAATTCGTGTACATTTTGATTTTATTCATCATGCTTTGGTTGGGGATGCGTTATATGATGGCCCGATGGACAAAGGTATTGATAGACAGGCATTACATGCTGCTAAATTAAGCTTTGAAGATCCATTTACGGGTAAAAAATTAGCTTTTGAATCAGAACTCCCAGCTGATATGGCTCAATTATTAAAATAGTATCAGGCAAGATTGTATATTTGGATAAAGTGGCGAATATCTATTGTATTTCGTGAACTTTTTCTTTATTATTAATATAGTTATAATCAATTTGTGAAAGCACTTTTAAGTGAGGAAATAATAAATGAAAAAGATGATTATTAGAGGCGGTAAAAAACTGTCTGGCGAAGTAATAATCGGTGGTGCTAAGAATAGTACTGTTGCATTGATTCCTGCAGCTATTCTTGCGGATACACCTGTGCATTTTGACAGTGTCCCCGATATTTTAGATGTACATAATTTAATGAAAATTTTAGATCAAATGAATGTTAAGTCTGAATTTAACGCTGGTAACTTAATGGTAGATCCTACGATGATTAAGGATGAACCTTTACCTGGTGGTGCCATTAAAAGTTTAAGAGCTTCTTATTACTTTATGGGTGCCTTATTAGGTCGGTTCGGTCGTGCAGTTGTTGGATTTCCTGGTGGTGATAATATTGGACCACGTCCGATTGATCAACACATCAAGGGATTTAAAGCTCTTGGCGCTGAAGTTATCGAAGAAGAAGACGCAGTGATTATTACGAGTGGCCCTGAAGGATTAAAGGGAGCCCGTATTTTTATGGACCTTGTTTCAGTGGGTGCAACAATTAACATTTTATTGGCTGCTGTCCGTGCAAAAGGAACCACAATCATTGAAAATGCTGCAAAAGAACCTGAAACCATTGATATTGCAACATTCTTGAATAATATGGGTGCTCATATTCGTGGTGCGGGGACTGGTGAAATCAGAATTCAAGGTGTTGATAGCTTAAAAGCTG
This sequence comes from Dellaglioa sp. CoH-57-MRSF-18, assembly GCF_056781995.1. Next base: position 31,726 of record NZ_JBXAXX010000001.1, on the reverse strand, counting down.
TTAATACGCATACGATTATTCCAGATCGTATTGAAGCTGGTACTTATATCTCACTTGCTGCTGCAATGGGTGAGGGCGTTTTAATTAAGAATGTTATTACTGAACATTTAGATTCATTTTTAGCTAAACTTAGTGAAATGGGCGTTACTTTCCAAGTGAATGAAGATAGTATTTTTGTTCCTGGTGGCGATAAAATTATCCCAATTGAAGTGACAACTTCACCATATCCTGGGTTTGCAACTGACTTGCAACAACCAATTACTGCCGTTATGCTCAAGGCTACAGGTGAGAGTCGTATTATTGATACACTTTATCCTGAACGGATTAAGCACATTCCAGAAATGCAACGAATGGGTGTTAAGATTGAATCAAAAGATGGCATTATTCGAATCAATCAATCAACTGAATTAACAGGCCAAACTGTTTATGCAGATGAAATTCGTGCAGGTGCTGCATTACTTGAAGTTGCTTTAATGACTAATGGTACGACTGTCATTGAGAAAGCCGATAATATTTTACGTGGTTATGATTGCGTTGTACAAAAAATGACAAATTTATCTGCTGATGTAGAAATTATTGATGAAGATTAGGTGATTAAATGAGCGACTTCTTAACGATGGGTGAATTAAAAGACAAGACGCTTAAAGAAATTTATGGCTATGCCCAAGAATATAAAATACAATATTATAGCCAAATGAATAAAAAAGAATTGTCTTTGGCAATTCTAAGGGCTCAAGCAAAACAACAAGGATTCATTTTGATGGAAGGTGTCTTAGACATTGTTCCCAATCAGGATGGATTCGGTTTTTTGCGTCCAATTAACTACGGCCCATCACAAGAGGACATTTATATTTCTGCCTCACAAATTAAGCGATTTAATTTAAGAAATGGGGATTTAGTCGGAGGTAAAGCACGACCACCAAAGCCTAATGAACGTTATTATGGGTTAATGCACGTTGATACAGTTAATGGTAAAAATCCAGAAGAAGCAAAGGAACGTCCACATTTTCCTGCACTGACGCCCTTATATCCTAATCGACAATTAACTTTAGAAACAACTAGTCAAAATCTTTCAACGAGATTAACTGATTTATTTGCTCCTATTGGATTTGGTCAACGTGGTTTAATCGTGGCACCACCTAAAGCTGGGAAAACAACTTTACTTAAAGAGATTGCTCAAGGAATCGCAGAAAATCATCCCGATGTAAAATTAATCGTACTATTAATTGATGAACGACCTGAAGAAGTGACTGATTTAGAACGATCAATTAAAGGTGATGTTGTATCGTCAACATTCGATCAACAACCAGAGAACCATGCGCGTGTTTCTGAACTTGTTTTAGAACGTGCAATGCGATTAGTTGAAGATAAGCAAGATGTTGTTATTTTAATGGATTCAGTTACTCGCTTGGCTAGAGCGTATAATTTAACGATTCCGCCAAGCGGACGGACGTTATCAGGTGGGATTGATCCAGCAGCATTTTATCGACCTAAAAAATTCTTTGGTGCTGCACGTAATATTGAAGAAGGTGGAAGCCTGACAATATTAGGAACTGCTTTGGTTGATACGGGTAGCCGAATGGATGATGTGATTTATGAAGAGTTCAAAGGAACCGGTAATATGGAATTACAACTCTCAAGAGAGCTTGCTGAACGCCGTATCTTCCCTGCTGTCGATTTAAAAAAATCAAGTACACGTAAAGAAGAATTATTATTATCTAAGCAAACAATTGAAGAACTATGGCAGATTCGAAAGATGATGACAGGCGATTCACTAGGTGCTACGGAACGTGTTATCCAAAAAATGAAGAAAACAAAAAATAATGCTGAATTTTTAAAAGAGTTAACAAAAACAAGTAAATAAAATTTAATTGTAAAACGAGTTAATTCGTGATAAGATTGTGCATGTTGTAATATAAAGAATAACTCTAATTCAGCAGATGGATTAGGGCAAAGGAGAATACTTACTTATGAAAAAAGAAATCCATCCAGATTACCATGAAGTTGTATTTATGGATACTACTTCAGGTTACAAATTTATCTCAGGTTCAACAAAACATTCAGAAGAAACAATTGAAATGGAAGATGGCAAATCATACCCATTGATTCGTGTCGAAATTTCATCGGATTCACATCCATTCTATACTGGACGTCAAAAATTCACTCAAGCCGATGGCCGTGTGGATCGTTTCAACAAGAAATATGGTCTTACAGACGCAAACGCTGCAAAATAAGAACTATTTCGAAAAGGAAGAAGCCAATAAGCTTCTTCCTTTTTTTATACAAAAAAATAGTAACGTTCAACTAGATTGAACGTTACTATTCAGCTTTTCGTGAATACATCCCTTTTGTGACGTAGAGAACCCAGATGAGATTAATACCAACTAAAATAGCGGTAGAAATAAAGACACCTTTGTAATCGAATACGCCAGAAACGGTAGAGCCAATCATAGGACCAACGACTGATCCCATGGCTTGGAATGATTGATTGTAACTGAACACTCGACCTGTGAATTCTGCCGGTGTATTTTTTGTTAGAATTGTTTGAACTGCAGGTAACATTGCGGCATCCGTAATCCCAATTAAGAAACGTAAGCCGCCAAGTTGCCAAACATTAGTCACTAATGCCATTGGAATAAAAATGAAAATTGCGACAGTAAGTGCAATTTTTAAAATACGTTCTGTTCCAATTTTATCGCCTAGTACTCCTAAGCGAGGCGCAGCAATTAGCGTTGCTATTCCTGGAATAGAAGCCACACACCCACTGATAAAGGTAACATTTCCAACGTTATGTAAGAGTTCTCGAACGTATAAGCTTAGAATAGGACTAATGGAATAATTTGATGCTTGAATGATTAAGGTAGTGACAAACATCCCGATAATTAATTTAGGATGATGTAATTTCTTGAAGATTTCTTTTGACGTTTGCATTTCACCTTTTTCAACAGGCGTAAAATGTTCATGTACAAAGAAATAACTAAGTAAGAAAACAATTAGCAAAATCGCAGCAGTAATGAAGAAGGTAATACGATAGCCGAAGACCCCAGCTATTGCGCCACCGATTAGTGGTCCAAATAAAGTACCAGTAACACTACCGGTAACTAAAATACCGAGTGCTTTACCACTTTGCCGCTTGGGTGTCTCTGTTGCAATCAGTGCCTGTGAGTTACTAATATAACCAGAAAAGACACCTTGTAATAAACGTAACGCAATTAATTGGTAAACGTTACTGACAAGCCCCATCAGGCCTAAAACAATGGCCATTCCGAATGAAGCTCTTAAAATCATTAATTTACGACCTTTTCGATCAGCTAAACGACCCCATAGTGGGGAAACAATGGCGGTAATTAAAAATGTAGATGAATAGGTAATGCCGCTATAAAAATTTAATTCGGTTTTGGTGAAGTCACCTAACGTATCAATATAAAGTGACATAAATGGCATAATTAAACTAAATGCCACGCCAGCCATGAACGTACCAAACCATAAAACAAATAAATTTTGTTCCCAAGGTTGTCTAGAACGAAAAAATGTTGATTTTAGTGAAGTCAACAAATTAAACAGTCCCCCTAAAGATATTTTTTGATAATTATAATCATAACACTAAACAAGGATAAAAGTTATATGGTAAAATAGTTGTTAAGCGAAAGTGGGGGTTATTAATGGAAAAAAATAAAGCAGCTAAAAAAAGTCGTTGGAAAAAATGGCTAACAACTATATTATTAATACTATTGTTATTGGTGGGGCTTTCGCTAGTATTCAATGAACAAATTAAAAACTTTATTGTTGGACTAACAGACCCAACCATTAATTCAGAATTAGTCGATAAAAATAAAAATAAAAAAGCATCCTTTGATTTTAGTGAAGTTAAGAGTTTGAATACGGCAGATGTCGTGAAAGCAAAAGCAAATGAAAAAAATTTGGTTTTACTTGGAGAAATTAGTATTCCGGATGTCTCAATGAACTTGCCGATTGCTAAAGGCGTTAGCACTGATACCTTGGCACTTGCTGCTGGAACTTTAAAGGAAAACCAAAAAATGGGCGAGGGTAATTATGCACTTGCTGGACATCATATGATTCGAAAGGATTTATTGTTTAGTCCATTAGTTAGCATGAAAATTGGCCAAAAAATCTATTTAACAGATGCTAAAAAGATTTATGAGTATGAAACATCTAAAATGAAATATATCAAAGCAACAGACGTTCAAGTTATTGATGATGTACCCGGAGAAAAATTAGTCACATTAATTACTTGTGATGATACGGGTGCCGGACGTTTGATGGTCCAAGGTGAGTATGTTAAAGATTGGACATACAATGCTGCACCAAAAACAGTTCAAAAGTATTTTAAAATGATTCATAATAATAAATAATAAAAATGACCACAAATTTTAAAATTTGTGGTCATTTTTATTATTTAATTTGTGCTTTAATATAATCAATCCAGTAAGGCATTCCAAGACTAATTAAGTTATAAGTTTCGTCAAAGTCACCAGTAATCCATGGATCAGGAACAGATTCTTTTTCTTTACCGGGAACAATTGAAAGGAAGTTAACGATTTTTTCTTTTTTAGATGCAGGTGCAGCTTTTTCAAGACGCTCAACATTGATATCATCCATTGCAATAATTAAATCACTATTAATGAAATCTAAGTAACTAACCGGACGTGAGATTAAGCCATCTGTTGGAATCTGATGTTCAACAAGTTTAGTAATAGTCCCTTCATGGGCGCCATTTCCTTCTTGTGAAGAACTTGTGCCAGCAGAATCAACAGTTACTTGGTCAGAAAGGTTTAACTTAGCTAAATCGTCTCGTAACATTGCTTCAGCCATTGGTGATCGGCAAATATTTCCCATACATACAAATAATACATTCATGTTAATAATCCCCTTTACAAATTTCTTAATAATGCTATTATGCCATAATAATCACATTATTAAAACTAGTTAGATAAATTGGTGTAACCGTTAGCTTAATTGCTTTCTAAAAGGGTCTAACTTTGGTATGATAATTAAGAATAGAAACTAAAATAAGACACTTTATATTTAAAGAGGAGACTGAAAATTATGGCAATGATTATTATCGGAGTTATCGTAGTACTTTTAGTTATTATGTACATTAGCGGCTACAATGGTTTAGTAAAAGCAAAAATCCGGACTGAGGAATCATGGAGTCAAATTGACGTCCAATTAAAACGTCGTAATGATTTAATTCCTAACTTAGTTTCAACTGTTAAGGGATATGCAACTCACGAAAAAGAAACATTTGCTAAAGTAGTTGAATTACGTAATCAATTAACACAAGTACCAACGGATGCACATGAAACAACAATGGAAGTTTCTAATCAATTGAGTCAATCATTGAAAAGTATTTTTGCGTTATCTGAAAGTTACCCAGATTTAAAAGCTAACACAGAATTCACTAAGTTAATGGAAGAACTATCAAATACAGAAAATAAAATTTCTTATTCACGTCAACTATTTAACTCAACTGCTGCAAGTTTAAATGCAAAAATTCAATCATTTCCAAGTAACATTGTTGCCGGAATTCATCATTTTACAAAAGTAGAATATCTTGAAGTCCCTGAAGCTGAAAAAGCTGTACCCAACGTTTCATTTGATTAAACAGTTAGGAGATAACTAATGCTATATGATCAAATCGCGCGAAATAAGCGCAAAACAGTTTATGTTTTAATTGGTTTTGTTTTATTGATGGTTGCGATTGGTAGTGCCGTTGGCTATGTTTTTTTCAATAGTGCTGTTTCTGGACTACTTATGGCTGTTGTCATTGCAGTTGTTTATATGGGATTGATGATTTCACAATCAACTAGCGTTGTCATGAGTATGAATCATGCAACTGAAATAAAATCAGTCGATGATGCACCTGAATTATGGCATGTTGTTGAAGATATGGCGATTGTGGGCCAAGTTCCAATGCCAAAAGTGTTTATTATTGAAGATGATAGTCCTAATGCGTTTGCAACGGGAAATAATCCAGAACACGCGGCAGTTGCTGCAACAAGTGGCTTAATCAATCGATTAAATCGTGAAGAATTAGAAGGCGTTATGGCGCATGAAATTTCGCATGTACGCAACTACGATATTCGATTATCAACAATTGCATTAGCATTATCGGCAGCAATTTCATTATTAGTAAATATTGGAATGAACTCATTTTGGTGGGGCGGAGGTCGCCGTCGAAGTGATGATCGAGAAGGTGGCGGATCATTAGAAATTATTTTGATGATTTTATCATTATTATTGGTTATTTTAGGACCAATTGCAGCAACAATTGCTCAGCTTGCACTTTCTCGAAACAGAGAATATTTGGCTGATGCTTCTGCTGTTGAATTAACGCGTAATCCGCAAGGACTAATCCATGCGTTGGAAAAAATTTCTGATAGTAAACCAATGGAACGTGCCGATCCAAGTAGTGCGGCACTTTATATTTCAAATCCATTGAAGAAAAAAACAACTGGATTATTTCAAACACATCCACCGATGGAAGATAGAATTGAAAGATTAGAAGCAATGTAAACTATTTTATAAAATGGGGATGATAGTGGTGAGAGACAATTTAGTCTACGTTCATGTTGAAACGGTTTCTCATTTGATTTTATCATATGGGATTTCCAAAGAAGATTTCATAACAAGCATTCCCAGATTACCAACTAATATTTTATCGTTAAACCCAGTGGATTATGAAAATGAAATTGACATCGCAACAGGATTTAACACGGTAACCGGGGAAGAAGATACTGCACGTTATTTGAATAAAAAGACTGTTGGGTTAAAGCAAAGTTGGATTGATTTCGATAGTCAAGATGATTTAGAATTAATAACACCAAGAGAAGTAGCAGAATTCTTATATTTGGGACATGCATTTTCTCATATTCAATCACCTTTTTACTATAAATTGCAGAATGACTACGTTTTTTTAACGTTACCAAATGATGCATTAAAAATCTACTATCGTTATTTAACGCAATTTTATAATGTTTTTTCTAAATCAATTATTAGACATGCGAATCAATCGTATCGTGAAAAAAATGGTCTGTTTAGACGACGTCCTATGACGTTGAAAAAGATACCTAAAAAAATTGTTGAAGAATTAATGCCATTATTTGTTGAAGGTGTAATATTAGATTTTTCAAGGATCACAATTAATAATACGAAGTTAATATTACCTGTCTATATTATGATAGATAACGTTTCTCAGATGAAGTGGCATGAGCCAACATTGGAGACAGAAAGTGCCAAGTTAGTTGCTAATTTGGAGTATCGATTTGTAGATCAAGAATGGTTTATCGAAGTTTCTAACAAATCTGCTTTTGAAGACAGTATTATATTCTAAAAAGATAACGTATTATTATGTTATCTTTTTTTATTTTTGTTGAATTTAAAAAGAATGGTACAATAGGACGTGCAAAAAATGGAGGGCAATACGAATGCGAGTTTATTTACTCTATGGTGGTAAAAGTGCAGAACATGAGATCTCACTTTCAACTGCTTTTCAAATAACACAAGCGATATATTACCAATACTATTCGGTAATTCCAGTTTATATTACGAAAACGGGGAATTGGCTGCAAGGTCAGACGCTTAACGAACCAGTTAAATTTGTTGATAATTTAAGACTTAGAGAAACAGATGAAAAAGGACAAGCAACGAATAATCATGAAAATTCAACTGGAATAAAATTTTTGCCAAATGGATTTGACCCTGAAGATAGTGTGGTTTTTCCTGTCTTACATGGCCCAAATGGTGAAGATGGAACTGTCCAAGGACTACTTGAAACGTTGAATATCCCCTATGTTGGTAACAGTGTACTAGCATCGGCTGTCGGTAATGATAAAATAATGAGTAAATTACTCTTTAAACAAGCCGGAATTCCGGTTGTACCATTCCAAGCGATTGACTCACAGTCTTGGGAAAATAACACTGCAAGTGTGATTGCCAGATGTGAGGGCGAATTACTTTATCCAATGTATGTGAAACCATCTAATTTGGGTTCAGGAATCGGTGTTACACAGGTGAATAATAGTGTTGAATTACAATATGCAATTGATAATGCTTTTGAACTTGGTCCTCGAGTGATTGTAGAACGAGGCATTGTAGCACGTGAAATTGAAATTGGATTATTAGGTAACGAAGAAATCGCAACAAGTGTACCAGGAGAAATTTTGTCGTTTGATGACGTCTATGATCGTAAACTTGCAATGAAGGAAGATCACGAAGCCAGAATTCCAGTTGAACTCGATGAGGAATTATTGGATAAGATAGTTGGTTTTTCTAAAACAGCTTTTGCGGTTATTGATGGATCAGGGCTTGCTAGGTGTGATTTTTTAATTAGCGCTAACCAAGATATTTATTTAAATGAGATTACAACAATGCCAGGATTTTATAAAAATGCAATGTATCCAAGATTGTGGGAAGCCGTTGGGCTGAGTTACAGTGATTTAATTGAAGAATTATTACAATTAGCATTGAAAAAAAATCAGGCAAATAATAGTAAACAATAGATTTAATGGTCATATGAATGCGAGGGTTTATATAATGAAAATGCAATTAACTGAAATTGCGAGCGCAGTTAGCGCCAAGAACGAAATTACTGATGAACCAATTAATATATCGAGTGTTTCATTTGATAGTCGACAACTAACGGAAGGCAGTTTATTTGTACCTATTGTGGCAGAAAATGACGGTCATGATTATATCCAAAGTGCGATTGATAATGGTGCAACAGCGACTTTATGGGCAGTTGACCATCAAGATACAATGCCAACGAAAATCCCAGCTATCTTAGTAGATGACACATTAATGGCTTACCAAGATTTAGCAAAACATTACTTGGATAAAATTAATCCTAAAGTTGTCGCAGTTACTGGTAGTAACGGTAAAACGACAACTAAAGATATGATTACAGAAATTTTAAGTCAGCAATATAATGTTTGTAAAACGGAAGCGAATTTCAATAATCATTTAGGCGTACCGATGACTTTATTAAGTATAGAACCTAATACGGAAGTTGTTGTTGTCGAAATGGGGATGGATCATCCTGGTGAGTTAGACTTTTTAAGTCGAATTGCACAACCTGATGTCGCTGTTATTACGATGATTGGCGAAGCACATATCGAATTTTTTGGTACGCGAGATAAAATTGCGGATGCAAAAATGGAAATTGTGAATGGGCTGAAAGAAGACGGCTTGTTGGTTTATAATGCAGATGAACCGTTATTAAGAGAACGTGTTTCCAATATTGAACAGCAATCATTTGGCTTCGGTCATGGTGAAAGTGCTGACTTGAGTGTTTCAAATGTTGTCGGCAATCAAACAATGACTAGCTTTAAAGTGAGAGAAATGGCTGATTTTAATTTTACAATTCCAATGATTGGCACATATAACGTAGATAATGCGATGGCTGCTATCTCAGTTGGTCGTCATTATCGTGTGTCACCTAAAAATATTGTAAAGGCGCTTAGTGATTTTGATTTAACGAAGAATCGGACAGAGTGGCTTAGAGGTCATTTGGGCGAGTCAATTTTAAGTGATGTCTATAATTCAAATCCGACAGCTGCAAAAGCTGTTATCAAAGCATTCTCAAACAGCGATGTTGAAGGTAATCGAATGGTTGTTTTGGGTGATATGCTTGAATTAGGTGAGCAATCTAGCGATATGCATCTCAGCTTGGCTGATAGTTTTGATAATGAAAAAATTCAAAGCGTTTATCTTTACGGAGAACAAATAAAATCTTTAGCAACAGCATTAAAATCAAAGTATGATGATCAACATCTTCATTATTATGATTTAGATGAAAAAGAAGCTATGGTTGAAGATTTATTAAAAATACGTACTGAAAAAGATTCTATTTTGATTAAAGGAAGCCATGGCGTTCATTTAGAAACCGTTTTATCGGCTTTACAAAGTAATTAGAGAGTTGCTTAATATTATTTAAGGTGCTATTATAGTTTAAATAGTGACTCATGAAGGGTCAGACTTAAATTAATTTAACTTTACAAGACAGTAATTGACGACGAACTCTTAACTGTGTTGTGAAGCATGTTAGTTTGCAAACACATTAGGAGGAATTTATACTTGAAATTTACAGAATTAGGACTATCCGATGAACTACTAAAGGCCGTTCAACGCAGCGGTTTTGAAGAAGCAACACCTATCCAATCTGAAACAATTCCAATGGCTTTAGAAGGAAAAGATGTTATTGGACAAGCACAAACAGGTACTGGTAAAACTGCTGCATTTGGTTTACCAATCTTAGATACAATTGATACAACAAAAGATGAAGTTCAAGCACTTATCATCTCACCAACACGTGAACTTGCTATTCAAACGCAAGAAGAACTTTACCGTTTAGGTAAAGAAAAACATGCTAAAGTTCAAGTTGTTTATGGTGGGTCTGATATTCGTCGTCAAATCAAGAGTCTTAATCGCGCACCTCAAATTTTAGTTGGAACACCAGGACGTTTATTAGATCATATTCGTCGTCGCACCGTTAAATTAGGTAATGTTAAAACTTTGGTTTTAGATGAAGCTGATGAAATGTTAGATATGGGATTCGTTGAAGATATCGAAAGCATCTTAACAACTGTTCCTGACGAACGTCAAACATTGTTATTCTCTGCAACAATGCCAACTGCTATTCGCCGTATTGGTGAAAGATTTATGACAGATCCAACTTTGGTAACTGTTAAGGCAAAAGAATTAACAACTGACTTAGTTGATCAATTCTACGTAATCTCAAAAGATTTCGAAAAATTTGATATCATGACACGTATGTATGATGCTCAAAACCCAACACAAACAATCGTGTTTGGTCGTACAAAACGTCGTGTTGACGAATTAGCTAAAGGATTTGAAATGCGCGGATACAACGCTAAAGGAATCCATGGTGATTTATCACAACAACGTCGTATGAGTATTTTACGTGAATTTAAATCAGGTAAACTTGATATTTTAGTTGCAACTGATGTTGCTGCTCGTGGTTTAGATATTTCTGGGGTTACCCATGTCTTTAACTATGATATTCCTCAAGATCCTGAAAGTTATGTCCATCGTATTGGCCGTACAGGCCGTGCCGGACATAAAGGAACTTCATTGACATTTGTTTCACCAAATGAAATGGATTACTTACGTCAAATCGAAAAATTAACTAAGAAACGTATGGTGGCTTTAACACCACCTACAGATGATGAAGCATTTGCTGGTCAAATTGAAACAGCAATCGCTGACGTTACTGCCTTAGTTAACAAAACTGATACTAAAAAATATGCAAAACAAGCTACTGAATTAATGGCTAAGTTTGAAGTTGCTGATTTAGTTGCAGCATTACTTAGTGATGTTATTAAAAATGATTCATCACAAGTACCTGTTAAGATTACACCAGAACGCCCATTACCTAGACGTAAGGGGGGTGGCGGTGGTGGCGGAAACAACCGTCGTAGCGGCAATGGCGGTGGAAATCGTCGTGGTGGCAACGGTGGTGGTTACCAAGGCAACCGTAATGGTGGCGGAAACCGTAGTAACGGTGGAAGTTCAGATCGTCGTAACGGAAGTAGCGATCGCCGTAGCAATGGTAATGGTGGCGGAGGTTACAAAGGTAACCGCTCAAGCGATAATCGTTCAAATGACAACCGTTCAAACGGAAGTAGCGCACCAAAACGTAACTTCACAATCAGAACAAAAGATTAATTTGAATATTGAAAAGAGACCTATTAATTTAGGTCTCTTTTTTTGTTTAAAATTGCTATTCTTACAATATTGATAGGTAAAATATAAACGATTTTAGTGCAGAAAATGAATAAATTTGATAAACTTAACAAGGATATCAATGAAAAGAAATAGGTGATAATATGATTTATGGAATTGGTGTTGATATTGCCGATATTGATCGAGTAGTAAAGTTGGCAAAACAACATGAAGAATTTATAACAAAGATTCTCACAACAAATGAAATTAAACAATTTGATGAATTAAAAGGTAGTCATAAAGACGAATTTATTGCTGGAAGATTTTCCGCCAAAGAGGCATACAGTAAGGCTTTTGGAACGGGAATAGGGGATAAAGTTGGCTTTTTAGATGTTGAAATATTAAATAATGAAATTGGTAAACCGATAATTACGCAGCACCCTTTTGAGGGTAATGGCTTTATTTCAATTTCTCATACGAACAATTTAGTTATGACTGAAGTTATTTTAGAAAATCAAGAAAAGGGGATGTAAAAATGGTTGTAGGTTATCATCGTCCAACCCAAATCGTGGTAGATAGGGCAGCTATTAAGGCAAATATCACAGCTGAAAAAAAGACATTAACAGATGAGACGGTTATTTTTGCTGTTGTTAAAGCTGATGCGTATGGTCATGGATTGATTGAAGTAGCTAAAGTTGCAAAAGATGCTGGTGTAAAAGGTTTTTGTGTGGCAATAATTGATGAGGCATTAGCGTTACGAGAAGCCGGGTTTGTTGAAACTATCTTGATTCTGGGATTAACGAAAGTTGAATATGCACCGTTACTGGCAAAAAGCAAAATATCTGTAACTGTTTCAGAACTTGGCTGGTTACAAGAAGCTAATAAGTTACTGAGTGAAGAAAAATTAGCGCCTTTGGCCGTTCATTTAGCATTGGATACAGGAATGGGTCGTATTGGTTTTAGAGAAGCAGAACCGTTTTTAGAGGCAATTAATTTCCTTGGAAGTCATCAAAATACATTAAACTTTGAAGGGGTTTTTACTCACTTTGCGACAGCAGACTCTCCTAATGATTCGTATTTTAAAAAACAAATGTCAAAATTTAATGAATTGATGTCAGTAGTTTCTGATAGACCTCGTTATGTACACGTTTCTAATTCTGCAACGAGCTTATGGCACTCTGCTTGCAACGGTAATATGATTCGGATGGGCATTTCAATGTATGGTTTAAATCCATCTGGTGGTGAATTAGAACTACCTTATGCGTTAAAACCAGCATTTGGATTAACATCTGAATTAAGTTATGTGAAAGAAATCCATGCAGGTGATTCAGTTGGTTACGGTATTACATATCAAGCTCAAGAAAATGAATGGGTTGGTACAGTACCAATTGGGTATGCAGATGGTATGCCCCGAAAGATGCAAGGCTTTAAACTATTAGTCGACGGTCAATTTTGCGAAATAATTGGTCGAGTTTGCATGGATCAATTAATGATTAGATTGCCACATGAAATGCCAAATGATACAAAAGTAACTCTAATAGGCCAAGATGGCGATGAAATGATTACAGCACAGGATGTTGCAACGTACGCTGAAACAATTCATTATGAAATAATCTGTGCACTTTCAGGACGAGTACCACATGTCTACCTAAATTAGTATTTATTTGCTTAGTTTGCTATGGTAAACTATCTGTAGAGTGTAATTCTATGGGGGAAGTGCAGATGGATAAAAATGAGAAAGTAGCAATGAGTCATATAGCCGATTACTGTGCATATTATTCGATTACCAATGAAGCGTTGAAGGATAGCGAAATATTTAACTCTATTTTAAGTCATAAAAAAATGATGGATGAGTTAATTGATGGCTACTCAGAAATGGGACAATTGAATAGTGAAATCTGTAATGATTTTAAAGGATCTGAAGATGAAGTGTTATTGCACCTTCAAATTATGTAGAGAGTTGGGATAAGATGGTTGAAAGTATCATACGTGGTGATATATTCTATGCAGATTTATCGCCCGTTATTGGTTCTGAACAAGGCGGTATGAGACCTGTTCTCATTATCCAAAACAATATTGGGAATCGTTATAGTCCGACAGTCATCGTTGCCGCCATTACGGCGCGCATCCAGAAGCCTAAAATGCCAACACATGTTGGACTTTTAGCAAGTAGAGATGGTATTGAAAAAGATTCAGTTATACTAATGGAGCAAATTCGCACAATTGATAAGCAACGTCTAAAAGATCGTATCACGCATGTATCGAAAAAAAGTATGCTTGAGGTTGATGATGCGCTTAGAATGAGTGTTGGACTTGTTTCAGCAATACATAAAGAAAAATAAACAGTAAAAAGACATAAAAAAACGTGGTTCGTAACCATCCCACGCTAAAAAACTAAGGGAGTCTATTAATAATGACAAAAAATAATCGTGTAAACCAGGTAATCATTAATGGTTTAATCGCTGCACTTTATATCGTATTGGCAGTTGTTCCAGGAATGGTGAACATGGCTAGTGGTGCTATTCAATTTCGACTATCAGAAGGATTGAATCACTTAGTACTTTTCAATAAGAAATATATCTGGGGTGTTTCATTAGGGGTTATCTTATTTAATCTCTTTTACAGCAGTCCGTTAGATGTTCTTTTTGGGGGCGTACAAACAATCATGGGTCTTTTAATTGTGATTTTTGTTAGTCCTAAGTTTAAGAAAATGTGGCAAAAAATGCTTTTAAATATTATGGTTTTCTCATTTACCATGTTTTTAATCGCTATTATGTTGAACATTACAGCGAGCTTACCGTTCTGGCCTACTTACGGTACAACAGCATTATCTGAATTTGTAATAATGACAATTACAGCACCAATAATGCTCGTTTTAGATCGTGCTATTCACTTTGATAAAAGAATGCATTAAAAAAACAGACCCGAAAGGGTCTGTTTTTTTGTCTAACTACGTAAATCTTCAATTTCAGAAACAATAAATTCTTTACGTCCTAAGTTATCAACAATTTTATCAACTTTTTCTTGGTTTACACCAGCTGGTAATGTGAATAATGTTCGGCGTAATAATTCGCCTTCTTTAACATCTAAAGTCATACAACTAGCAATTGATGAATATTTTGTAATGATTTTAGCCATATCAACTAAATCACCACGTTCGCCAGCTGAAATAACAGTTAAGACATAACTACCAACATCAAAATTCCATGATTGAGACAACATATCTAGAAGACGTGTATGTGTTAAAATACCCTCAAAATAGTTGTTTTCATTTAAAACAGCAATATAAGGTAAGTCTTTAATTGAAAAGAAAACGTTGAAGAAAGCTGAATCAGATGAAATAAACTTAGTCGCATTTTTAAGAAGATAAGTAACAGGAAGTGACATATCGCCACCCTGTGATTTATGACGATAAATATGCATTTTATAAATATTACCACGGAAAATTTGACCCGTTTCATCTAAGATTGGCACACAACGGAATCCAGAATTTTCTAGGACCGTAAGTGCTTCTTCAAGTGTGACACTTTCACGGACGGTTGTTAGTTCTTTTAATGGTTTAACTAAAGTATTTAATAACATATAGGCGCCTCCAAATATTAAATTTTTCTCATTTACATTTTTATAATACCATAAAAAAAGCTTTTTAACAGTAATTTGACTATTAAAATTGTATTAAAAAAGGAACGGAAGAATGTCTTCCGTTCCTTTTTTGGAAAATAATTAAAAATTATTCACCTAATGCTTTAAGACCATCATTTAATACTTGTTTCAAAGTAGCAGCTGAATCAGTCATACGTTTAGATTCAACATCACTTAAAGGTACTTCGATGATTTGTGCAAGACCTTGGCCATTAACAACACCTGGTGTACCGATATAAATATCGTTCAAACCATATTGTCCGTCCATGTATGCACTAACAGGTAATACGGCATTTTCGTCACGCAAAATTGCTTTTGAAAGACGAGCTAATGCTGTACCAATACCGTAGAATGTTGCGCCTTTTTTGTTGATAATTTCGTAAGCTTTGTTACGAACGTCATCTTCAATTTTAGCAAGTTGGTCATCAGAAATGTTGTTAGCTTTTGCCCAATCTAAGAATGGAAGACCACCAACAGTTGCAGCTGAGTAAGCAGCAAATTCTGTATCGCCATGTTCGCCCATCATGTAAGCATGGATTGAACGAGGATCTGTAATGTCAGTTAATTTGCTTAAAGCAACACGTAAACGTGAAGTATCAAGTGAAGTACCTGAACCAATAACACGATCTTTAGGGAAACCAGAGAATTTCATTGTTGCGTAAGTTAAAATATCAACTGGGTTAGCAGCAACTAAGAAAATACCTTTAAATCCAGATTCAACGATTGGAGATACGATACTTTTCAAGATGTTTAAGTTTTTGTTTACAAGGTCAAGGCGTGTTTCACCTGGTTTTTGTGGAGCACCAGCAGTGATAACGACAAGATCTGCATCTTCACAGTCAGAGTATTCTGCTGAGTAGATACGTTTAGGAAATGCGAATGGTGTTGCATCTTCTAAATCTAAAGCATCTCCGACAGTGCGATCTTTCGCAACATCGATGATACCGAATTCTTCGCCGACACCTTGGAGTGTCATTGCGAATGCGTAACTAGAACCTACGGCGCCATCGCCGACTAAGATAACTTTTTGATGATTTTCTGTTTTTGTCAAAATAATTCATCCTTTCAGAGCTATAATTATTACTGAATAATTATAACATGTTTGTTTGTGAAAAAACATACTAGATGAGAGAGTTCTTTCACAAAATTTTCATAAATCGAGTATGGTATAATAGTTGAAAGAAAAGAATAGGGTCGAAATGCTGGGTAAGTTGAATAAACTTGCCCAGATGTTTGCGTTTATTTAAAGGAGAAATTAAAATGAAAATGATAGTCGGTTTAGGAAATATTGGGCAAAAGTATGATGGAACAAGACACAATGTCGGATTCGCTACAGTAGATGTATTTGCAAAACAACATAATGCCGATTTTGGATCTAGCAAGTATGAAGCGCAAGTGGCATCGTTTAATTTAAATGGTGAAAAAATTGTCTTAGTTAAACCATCTACTTATATGAATGATTCAGGTCGAGCTGTTAGACCGTTGATGGATTTCTATAAAATTGATGTTTCAGACATCCTTATTGTGAACGATGATCTTGATTTAGAAGTTGGTCGGATTCGATTACGTCAAAAAGGATCAGCAGGCGGACATAATGGTTTGAAAAGCATTATCGCACATACAGGAACACAGGAATTTAAACGTATTAAAATTGGTATTGACCATCCAGACAAAGTTTCTGTCGTAGATTGGGTATTAACGAAATTTTCTAAAAACCAAGAAAAAGACTTAGGTGATGCAATCAATACAGCAACTTTAGCAATTGAGGATTGGTTGGAAACAGATGATTTTATGAATACGATGAACAAGTATAACCATAAATAAGAAAAAGCTGTTTAGAAAAGGGTAAAGGGTAGAATAATGAATTTAGAAGCAATGATGCAGACTGTTCCTGGTGTAGATAACTGGCTAACAAATATTGAACCTAATACAAGACAATTGTTAACTGGACTAACGGGTTCAGCTAAAACATTGATGTTAGCTACTATTTTTAAAGATAAAAAAAAATCTATGTTGGTTGTGACAGATAATTTATTTCATGCAACACAATTAAATGAAGATTTAACTAACTTTATTAATGAAGAAGATGTGCTTACATTCCCAGTTGAAGAATTATTAGCTGCAGAACTGGCAACAAGTTCACCAGAATCTAAAAGTGAACGTGTCCAAACGCTTCAGGCTCTATTAGAAGGAACACCAAAGATTGTTGTAACATCAATCTCGGGGTTACGACGTTTTCTAGCACCTGTTTCAACGTGGAAACAAGCAACATTAAACTTAGCTGTTGGAAAAGATATTGATTTGAAAGCCACGGAAACTCAACTCTTTACGATGGGCTATCAACGTCAAAAGTTGGTTGAACGTCCTGGGGATTTTGCTGTACGTGGTTCTATCTTGGATATTTACCCATTGACCGTAGAAAACCCAATTAGACTAGATTTATTTGATACGGAAATAGATTCATTACGTTATTTTGATGTGACTAATCAACGAAGCTTAGAGAATGTGGACCAGATTCAAATTATACCCGCGACAGATTTTATTGCGACTGACGCTATGCTATTGGAAGCTAGTCAAACATTAAAAAAAGCGTATGGTGTTGAATATAAGCGATTAGATAATGATGATCAAGAGCGATTAGAATCAAATATTATGCCGCTTATGAGTGATTTTGAAAAAGGACGCTTAGCTCCGGAACATTTATTATTTAGCGATATTATTTATCAAGGTAAAACAAGTCTGTTAGATTACTTGGGTAGCAATGGTTTAATTGTAATGGACGATTATCCGAGATTATTAGAAGCTGAAAAGACGCTTAAACTAGATGAAGATAACTGGATGGCAGATAAGTTAAAAACACATCAAGTTTTGTCTACAAGTGTTTTTGGATTTGAATTACGAGATTTATTGAAAAATGAATCGCATGCTGAATTATTTCTGGCTCATTTTCAAAAAGGAATGGGTCACCTCAAATTTAATCAATTGATTGATGTACCAGGACATGCCATGCAACAATTTTTTAGCCAAATGCCATTACTTAAAACAGAAATGGATCGTTGGTTAAAAAAGAAACAGACTATTATTGTTATGGTTCAAGATAAAGAGCGACTTGATAAAGTCTCACAAACCTTGGATGATTTTGAGATTCCTTCTATCATGACGACTTTGGATAGCCTACAGTTAGGAAAAGTTCAGGTAGTAGAAGGTAACTTACAAGCTGGATTTGAATTGCCAATGGCAAACTTAGTTGTTGTGACAGAACATGAAATGTTTAACAAAGTCACTAAAAAACGTCCAAAACGCCAAACATTAGCGAATGCAGAACGCCTTAAAAGTTATCAAGATTTGAAACCAGGAGACTATGTGGTCCATGTTAATCATGGTATTGGACAGTTTATTGGAATGGAAACATTAGAAGTCGATGGTAAACATCAAGATTATATGACAATTTCTTATCGGGATGAAGCTAAATTATTTATTCCAGTAACCCAATTAAACATGGTTCAAAAGTATGTTTCTTCTGAATCTAAGTCACCTAGAATTAACAAATTGGGTGGTACTGAATGGACCAAAACGAAAAATAAAGTTGCTGCTAAAATTGAAGATATTGCTGATGATTTAGTTGCATTGTATGCTGAACGTGAAGCAGAAGTTGGATTTCAATTTTCAAAGGACAACGATTATCAGATGGAATTTGAAAATGCATTTCCATACTCTGAAACTGAAGATCAAATTAGAAGTTCAAATGAAATTAAGCACGATATGGAACAAAAGAAACCAATGGATCGTTTATTGATTGGTGATGTAGGTTTTGGGAAAACAGAAGTCGCGTTACGTGCCGCTTTTAAAGCCATTCAAGATAATAAACAGGTTGCTTTATTAGTGCCTACAACGGTGTTAGCGCAACAACATTACGAAACAATGATTAATCGATTCGAAGGATTTCCAGTTGAAATTGGGATTTTATCTCGTTTTAGAACAAAGAAACAACTTAAAGAAACAACTGATAAAATGGCTAGTGGTGCATTAGATATTGTCGTTGGGACACATCGAATTTTATCGAAAGATATTCAATTTGCTGATTTAGGATTGTTAATTGTTGATGAAGAGCAACGGTTTGGTGTGAAACATAAAGAACGACTCAAAGAGTTTAAGTCACAAGTGGACGTCTTAACGTTAACGGCAACGCCAATCCCAAGGACACTTAATATGTCGATGCTTGGGGTTCGCGATTTATCAGTAATTGAAACGGCACCATTGAACCGTTACCCAATTCAAACTTATGTAATGGAACAAAATGGTGGAACTATTCGAGATGGAATACAACGTGAACTTCAACGTGGTGGACAAGTTTTTTATTTGCATAATCGAGTTGAAGATATTGAAAAAGTAGTTTCAGAAATTGAGATTATGGTTCCTGAAGCTAGTGTCGCGTATATCCATGGTCAAATGACTGAAAATCAATTAGAAAATGTCTTGTATGATTTCATTCAAGGTGTCTATGATGTGTTGGTAACAACGACAATTATTGAAACGGGCGTAGATATTTCTAATGCTAATACATTATTTGTCGAAAATGCTGACCACATGGGATTGGCGCAACTTTACCAGTTACGTGGTCGTGTTGGTCGTAGTAGTCGAATTGCGTATGCCTACTTTATGTATAAACCTAATAAGGTTTTGACTGAAGTGAGCGAAAAACGCTTAGAAGCAATCAAAGACTTCACCGAATTGGGTTCTGGATTTAAAATTGCTATGCGAGATTTATCTATTCGTGGAGCAGGAAATCTATTGGGCCGACAACAACATGGTTTCATTGATTCTGTTGGATATGATTTATATACACAGATGTTGACAGAAGCTGTGAATAAAAAACAAGGTAAAAAAGCTGAGCCTAAATCAGATTCTGAAATTGACATTAATATTGAAGCTTATTTACCATCATCTTACATTGATGATCAGCGTCAAAAAATTGAAATTTATAAACGTATTCGACAGCTTGATAATTATGATCAATATTTGGAAGTACAAGGTGATTTAATTGATCGTTTCGGCGAATTTCCAACTGAAGTGAATAACTTAATGGAAATTGGCTTACTTAAATTATTTGCCGATAAGGCATTAGTTGATAAAATTAAAAAAGATAAAGACCAGTTAATTGTTTCTGTTTCAGAAAAAGGAACGACATTGCTGGGTACGGAAGCAATTTTCATGGCATTATCAGCAACAAAATTAAAAGCGTCATTAAAAACTCAGGGCAAACAAATGCGTGTGATTTTAGTGATTCAACCTAAGATGACTGAGACTGACTGGTTGATTGAATTACAAAACTTTATTCAAGCGTTAAGCGAATCCGTTGGGTCAGTGACTGCAGCTAACTAATAAAAAAGGAATCGAAATGATATGGGAAATAAGCAACTTAGACATTTAATGCGTGGTGCAATGATTCTATCGATTGCCTCACTAATTGCCAAGATTTTGAGTGCCATTTACCGAGTGCCATTCCAAAATTTAGTCGGAGATACGGGCTTCTATATTTATCAGCAAGTTTATCCTATTTATGGGATAGGGATGACTTTTGCTTTGACTGGATTTCCCGTCTACATTAGTAAGTTAATTGCTGAAGAGCCTTCGAAAGAAGATAAAATAAAATTGTCTCATGATATATTTATTGTTTTAAGTATATTTAGTTTAGTTATCTTTTCTGGCTTACAATTAGGAGCTTCATGGATTGCGACAGCTATGGGTGATGGACAGTTAGCAGGCTTAATTAAAAGTGTTTCATTTATGTTCTTATTTTTACCTGTTTTAGCAGTGGGACGTGGTTATTATCAAGGTATTTTTGAAATGAACAAAACTGCTGTCTCCCAAGTTGTTGAACAACTATTACGTGTTGGACTCATTATTTTAGCGGCATACATTGCGGTTGAAAATAATATGTCATTATATTCGATGGGAGCATGGGCAATGTTTGGGGCAACTATTGGTGCTATTGGCGCAAGTGTTTCTTTTATTCACTTTTACAGGGTTGAATTTAGGAAGACTAGGCTTCAAACAAACTGGCAAAGATTACTGATAACCTCTAAAAAATTATTTTCGGAGGGTCTTATCATCTGTCTATTTGCAGCAATGATGGTGCTATTACAATTAGTTGATTCATTCACAGTGAAAAACGGATTAGTGCACTTTGGTTATTCAAATAATATTGCAAAATCGTTAAAAGGAGTCTATGACCGTGCACAGCCTTTAGTACAACTTGGACTAGTTATTTCTGTTGGGTTCTCTTCGATGTTATTGCCATCTCTGGCTTCGGCCCGTCGTGAAAACCGAAAAAAGGATTTTCAACGATATGCTGGGATGTTAGTGCACATAACGGTGGCGTTATCGATGGCGGCAACCATCGGACTGATTGCTGTTATGCCACTTGTTAACCAATCTTTATTTGGGGATCAACTTCAAAATGGTACATTATCGGTTTATATGTTTAGTATTTTCTTAGCAGCAGTTATTGGAACATACAACAGCGTCCTACAGAGTCTGGGATTGTATCGTACGTCAGTCATTGCTTTGATTATCGGATTGTTACTTAAAATGAGTATTAATTTTTACCTAGTTTCTATATTAGGAACAGTTGGAGCAAGTATTGCGACAATCTTAAGTTTATTACTTGTATTAATTGCCATGTGGGTTATGTCACCCAGTGAGATTAGACAGTTACTAATTGATCCCAAATTTATGATGAAATTAACTTTAATTTGTGTAATTATGGGAATTGTGGTTTATTTATTAGATAATCAGTTAATTAATTGGACGAATGACAAGCGATTGTTGAGTGGCATTATAGCGCTCGTTTCTGGATCTATTGGTGCTGGAATATTTGGTGGTTTAGCAGTTAAATGGGAATTATTTTCGATTCGAGAATGGCTAAGCTTTCCATTTGGAAAACGTATTTTAAAAAAATTTATAAGATAAATAAAGGGGATTAACTAATGAGATTAGATAAATTTTTAAAAGTGTCACGTATTATTAAACGTCGTACAGTTGCAAAAGAAATTGCAGATAAGGGTCGAATTATGATTAATGATAAAATGGCAAAATCTTCAACAGATGTTGTTGTTGGGGATGAGTTAACAATCCAATTTGGTAATAAAACGCTGACTGTTCGAGTTATGGCGCTTAAAGAAACAACGAAAAAAGCAGAATCAATTGATTTATATGAAGTTGTTTCTGAAGTTTATACAGAAGAAAGTCGATAATTATCGATTTTTAATTGGAGTCCTTTATTGGGTTAGGAGACAAGATGGCCGATAATAAATCGAAAATTAAATTTTTAGATAATGATTTTATGAAAGCTAATAAAACAGAAAGAAAAAAAGATCAACGATTGGTAACTATTCACCGCCGCCGTATGATTGGATTAGGAGCTGTTTTAATAATTATAATCATTTTCTTTAGCGTACAGTTAATTTCAACCAAGCTTAAGGTTGCACATTATAAGCAAGAAACAGCAGTTGAACAAACGAAATTAAAAAAAGCTAAAGCAAATCAAAAAGATCTTAAATTTCAAATTAAACAATTAAATGATAACGATTATTTATTAAAATTAATTCGTGAAAAATATTATTTCTCTAAAAAAGGTGAAACTGTCTATAGTTTTCCTAGTGATAAAGCAAATTTAAAAAACTAATCAATCAGGGATAGAATTACCCGTGATTTAACTTTGTATCAAGGTTTATAGCGTGGTATACTAGTATGGTATATATATCTAAGGAGGAACAACTTTTTTATGTCTATTGAAGTCGGAGAGAAAGTTTCAGGTAAAGTTTCAGGAATTACAAATTTCGGTGCATTTATTGATTTGGGTGACAGAAAAACAGGATTAGTACATATTAGTGAAGTTTCTGATGGATTCATCAAAGATATTCATGATGCACTAACTGTTGGGGATGAAGTCACAGTTAAAGTTTTATCCATTGGCGACGATGGTAAGATAAGTTTATCAATACGAAAAGCTGTTGATAAGCCTCAAGTAACAGAAACAAAATCTCGTCCACAGAAAACATTTAATAAAGATACTCGCGCATCGACTGGTTCTCGTCCATCAAATGGTGGTAAGAATCGCTATCAGACTAAAAAAGTTGAACCTCAAAAAGATGACTTCGATTCATTGTTGTCAGGCTTTTTGAAAGATAGTGAAGATCGGTTAGTTTCATTAAAGAGAAGTACTGAAGGTAAGCGCGGTGGCCGTGGTGGCCGACGTAATTAATAACGAATTTTAAAGATGAGTGGTTGAAATGAAAATTTTAAACCACTCTTTTTTTAATGAAAAAAGGAGAAAAGTTTTGCTGAATACAAGATTTGAGGCTCAATATCGGCTACTTGGTAGTCCTGAAAAAATTCTGGTTGCTGTTTCAACAGGTGTTGATTCAATGGTCCTCATGGATTTGTTGCAACGATTACCAGATGAAATCCGGCCTGAGATAGGCGTTGCCTACATTGACCATCAATTAAGAGAGCAGAGCCGTATTGAAACTGAGTTCATCGAAAAGTATTGTCTAGATCATCAATTTAAATTATATAAAAAAGTTTGGCCAGTACATGAACATGGATTAAATGGTATTGAAAATGCAGCGCGCAAAATGAGATATGATTTTTTTGAGCAAATAATGGTATCAGAAACTTATGCAACGTTAATGACAGCGCATCAAGCAGATGACCAGCTCGAAACACTTGTTATGAAAGGAATTCGTGGCGGAGATATCAGACAGTTAACGGGTATCAGTCAAACTAGATCATTTGGACCAGGGATGTTAGTTAGACCGTTACTTTTGTTCACAAAACAGGCTATTCGGCAGTACGCAAAGCATGAAAACATTGTTTTTTTTGAAGATGAAACGAATCAATTAAGTGATTTTTTTAGAAATCGAGTTAGAAAAGAAATTATACCGAAAATGCTTGAAAATAATAAACAAGTAATTAAGCATGCACAAAGTTATGCAGATCAGTTAACGAACCTATTAGATTTAGCAGATGAAGCAATTAGTGAAAAAATAAAAGAAATCAAATATGCTTCAGGATTTAAAATAAAAATGTGGACCACGTTGGAAACAAGGTGGCAAAAGCCGATATTGAAAAAAATCGCTGAAGAACATGGTGTTTTCTTAAAAGAAGACCAAATACAGCAAATTAGCCAGTTACTGCTGAATGAAAAAAAACCACAGGGTGAACTTAATTTAGGTGATGATCAATTATTTGTTAAAAAATATGAGTACATGGATTTCATTCAAAAAGAGAAAATAATTGAAAGTACTTCTGAAAAAATAATACTCGGTATGAATTCATGGGTTAATTTAAATAATAATGAAAAAATTGGCGTATTTAAAGCTGAAGAGATTAATCTAGATGAAGTAACTATAAAAGATTATATGATGGTTGATCACTCTATTGTTGAAGAGGGGCTTAGCTTGAGACATCGGTTGCCAGGCGATTATATCGACATAGGAAATAGTGCAAAACAAAAAATAAAAAAAATATTTATTGATCAAAAAATAAGTAGTAATGACCGTAATCAGGCTTGGGTATTAGAAACTAATACTAAGCGAATCATTTGGTTAATAAATTATAAAAAATCTCAATTGTCAGACACCGTTGAAACTGATAAAATACAAGACATAATCGTTTTAAAAAAACAAGGTCAGGGAAGAGGCTAAAGTGTATGGATGAAGATATCAAAAAAGTTCTTTACAGTGAGCAAGAAATTCAAGATGTTACTCGGCGATTAGGAAAACAGATTACCGCTGATTATCAAGGCAAAAATCCATTGCTTGTTTGTATATTAAAGGGCGCCTATCTTTTTATGGCTGACATTGCTAAAAATGTTGCAGATTATGCAGAAGTTGATTTTATGAATGTTTCGAGCTATGGGGATGGTACCGTATCAACTGGTGAGATTAAGATTATCAAAGATTTAGATATTGATGTTAAAGGCAGAGATGTGATTATTGTTGAAGATATCGTGGATACAGGACAAACTTTAGCTTACTTAATCGATCTGTTTAACAATAGAAATGTAAAATCTGTTAAGGTTTGTTCGTTGTTGGACAAACCAGAAGGTCGTAAAGTGACTGTTAACGTTGATTATGCAGGATTTGAAGTTCCAAATGAATTTGTAGTTGGTTATGGATTAGATTATGCTGAAAAATATAGGAACTTACCATATATTGGCGTCTTGAAACCTGAAATTTATACAGAGTAAAATAATGGTCAAAGAATGTCAATTGTGATATAGTGTATCCTATTCAAACGATAGTTGAAATAAAAATAAAGAAAAACGGGCAGGAGAGTAGATATGAAAAACAATCCTAAAAATGGACTTTTTAAAAATAGTTTATTTTACATAGTTATCATGCTTGGGATAATGGGTGTAATGTACTTCTTTTTTGATGGAAACAGCAAAACGGAAACACAAGAAATTCAATCAAGTGAATTTGTCTCAAAATTACAATCAAACCAAGTGAAATCATTTGATATTCAACCATCAGGTGGTGTCTACAAAATAACAGGGACTTATAAGAAAGCTCAAACAGAAAAGAGCAAGGATACTGGGTTCTCATTAATTCCAGCTTCAAAGAAAACAACAAAAGTTAAAAACTTTACGTCAACAGTTATTCAAAATGATTCAAATATGGCACAAATTTTGAAATCATCTGAAGCAACAAAGACAAAAATGGATACAAAAGAAGAACAATCAGATAGTATCTGGTTGCAATTAGCAATTACGGTTATTCCACTTGTATTAATGGTCGGCTTTTTCTATCTTATGATGGGACAAGCAGGACAAGGTGGCGGTGGTGGCGGTAAGGTGATGAACTTTGGTAAATCAAAAACAAAACCTTCCGAGAAAAAAGATAATAAAGTTCGTTTTGCTGATGTTGCCGGTGCAGAAGAAGAAAAGCAAGAACTTGTTGAAGTTGTTGAATTCTTAAAATCACCACGCAAATTTGCTGATTTAGGCGCTCGAATCCCATCAGGTGTTCTCCTAGAGGGACCTCCTGGTACTGGTAAAACTTTACTCGCAAAAGCAGTAGCTGGTGAAGCTGAAGTACCATTTTATTCAATTTCCGGTTCTGATTTCGTAGAAATGTTTGTCGGTGTTGGGGCAAGTCGTGTACGTGATTTGTTCGAAAATGCTAAGAAAACTGCACCATCAATTATCTTTATTGATGAAATTGATGCTGTCGGACGTCGTCGTGGCTCTGGTACAGGTGGCGGTAATGATGAACGTGAACAAACATTGAACCAATTACTTGTTGAAATGGATGGATTTACGGGTACAGAAGGTGTGATTGTAATTGCAGCTACTAACCGTTCGGATGTTCTGGATCCAGCACTTTTACGTCCTGGTCGTTTTGATCGTAAAGTTTTAGTAGGTCGCCCAGATGTTAAGGGTCGTGAGGCTATTCTTAATGTTCATGCAAAAAACAAACCGTTAGCATCTGATGTTGATTTAAAAGTTATTGCTAAGCAGACACCTGGATTTGTTGGTGCTGATTTAGAAAATCTTTTAAATGAAGCTGCATTATTAGCTGCTCGTCGTAATAAATCAAAAATTGATGCAAGCGATATGGATGAAGCTGAGGATCGTGTTATTGCGGGACCAGCAAAACGTGATCGTACGATTAATGAAAAAGAACGTCAAACAGTTGCATTCCATGAAGCCGGACATACAATTGTTGGATTAGTCCTAAATGATGCTAGAGTTGTTCACAAAGTAACAATTGTCCCTCGAGGTCGTGCTGGCGGTTACGCAATCATGTTACCAAAAGAAGATCAAATGTTATTGTCTAAAAAAGATATGAGTGAACAAATTGCTGGATTAATGGGTGGACGTGCAGCTGAAGAAATTGTTTACAATGAACAATCTTCAGGCGCATCAAACGATTTCCAACAAGCAACACAAATGGCTCGCTCAATGGTTACTGAATATGGAATGAGTGAAAAACTCGGACCTGTTCAATTAGAAGGCAATAGCCAAATGTTCGCTGGTGGTTCAGGTCAACCAAGTGCTGCTTACTCAAGCAATACGGCTGACATTATTGATTCTGAGGTTCGTCGTCTATCTGAAGAAGGTATGAAACTTGCTAAAGAAATTATTGAAGCACATAGAGAACAGCATAAATTGATTGCTGATAAGTTATTAGAATTTGAAACACTTGATGAAAAAGAAATTTTAAGCTTGTTCGAAGATGGCAAAATGCCAGAAAAAGACGATGCAAATGAATTTCCGAGTGAAAAAGATGGTTCTTTTGAAGCAACAAAAAAAGAATTAGAACGTAAAGATGCAAAAAAAATAGCTGAAGAAACAGATGAAGTTGATTTATCTAAAACGGTTGTTTTTTACCCCAAAGTGAATAAAGACGATAAATAATCGTTACTTAAGAACTCCGATGGATTATCTATCGGAGTTCTTGTTGGTCTAAAATGAATTATTTAAGGAGAAAACGAATGAAAGATTATCTTGTAAAAAGTTTGGCCTTTGACGGTAAATTAAGAGTATATGCTGTTACTGCGACAAATACGGTTGCTGAAGCACAAAGGAGACATGACACATGGAGCGCAGCATCAGCTGCACTTGGGCGGAGCCTAATAGGAACATTATTACTAAGTACATCTACATTGTCAGCCGATGAAAAAATGACCGTTAAAATTAATGGTGATGGGCCAGTTGGTGCTATCGTAATTGATGGTAACGCTGATGGAACAGTTAAAGGATATCTGAGTGAACCCCACGTTCATTTACCATTAAATGAAAAAAATAAAATTGATGTTAAAGGTGCCGTTGGAACAACTGGATCAATGGCAGTAACAAAAGATATGGGTATGAAGGAACCGTTTACGGGACAAGTCCCATTGGTTTCAGGTGAACTTGGCGAAGACTTTACTTACTATTTAGCTAAATCAGAGCAGATTCCATCATCAGTTGGATTATCTGTATTTGTGAACACGGACAATACAATCGAAGTGGCCGGTGGGTTTATGATTCAAGTAATGCCTGGCGCAACTGATGAAGTTATCGATAATTTAGAAAAAAAATTAGCAGAAATGCCTATGATTTCAGAATTGCTAAGAGATGGTAAAACGCCAGAAGATATTATATATCTGATGTTTGGTAAAGAAAATGTTAATATCTTGGATACAATGCCAGTTGCGTTCGAATGTGATTGTTCAAAAGATAAATTTTACGGTTCATTAGCTAGTTTGCCAAAAAGCGATATCACTGAAATGATCGAATTGGATCATGGTGCCGAAGCTGTTTGTCGTTTTTGTGGAAATCGATATCAATATTCTGAAAATGAATTAATGAAATTATTAGAGGGTTCAGCTAAATAAATTTTATCAATATATGATTTGTGTTATGATACTAAACAATAGTAAGTGTAAAAAACGATGAGGTGAATAGAATGGAATGGAAAATTGGCGATATATTAATTCCTAATCAAGTAGTTGTTGCACCTATGGCAGGTGTAACAAATGCGGCATTCAGAATGATTTGTAAGGATTTTGGTGCTGGATTAGTAGTTTGTGAAATGATTTCTGATAAAGGAATCCAATTTAGAAATAAAAAAACGTTGAGCATGTTGTTTGTAGATCCAAGAGAACATCCAGTTAGCGTTCAAATTTTTGGCGGAGATAAGGAAACATTGGTTGCTGCTGCTAAGTTTGTTGAAGAACACACGTCAGCCGACATAGTCGATATTAATATGGGTTGCCCTGTACCTAAAGTAACAAAAACAGACGCAGGCGCACGTTGGTTGCTTGATCCAGATAAAGTATACGAAATGGTTGATGCGGTTACTAATGAGCTGTCAATTCCGGTAACAGTTAAAATGAGAACAGGCTGGGACGAAGATCATATTTTAGCAGTTGAAAATGCCTTAGCTGCTGAACAAGGTGGTGCAGCTGCACTTGCAATGCACGGAAGAACACGTTTCCAGTTGTATAATGGTAAAGCAGATTGGAATATTTTACATGAAGTTAAAAGTAATTTAAAAACAATTCCTTTTATGGGTAATGGTGATATTAAAACGCCACAAGATGCAAAGAAGATGTTAGATGAAGTCGGTGCCGACGCTGTTATGATAGGCCGTGCTGCATTAGGAAATCCGTGGATGATTAGGCAGACAGCAACGTACCTTGAAACAGGTGAACTCATTGCTGAACCTTCAGCATCTGATAAAATTTTAGTTGCTAAAGAACACTTGCACGCACTTTGCCAGATAAAGGGTGAGGTTATTGGACCTAAAGAATTCAGAAGTCAAGCAGCATACTACTTAAAAGGTATTTCGCGTTCAGCTCGTGCTAAAGCAGCATTGAATGAAGCAAATTCAGAAGCTACTATGATAACGATATTTGATAAATTTTTAGAAGATACAAAAGAACGTGAATTCAAATTAATGCAAAAAGAAGCATAGAATTAGTTGCATTTTATTGGGTTAATTGGCATGATAGTAAGTGAAATATGTAATTAAGTGAGGGATATAATATGGTAAAGCAAGAACAAAGTATGAATGATCAATTAAAGGTACGTCGTGAAAAAGTTGTTGAACTTCGCGAAGCAGGGGTCGATCCATTTGGACACCGCTTTGAACGTAAAGACATGACTAAAGCATTACATGATAAGTATGATGCATTAACTAAAGAAGAACTTGATGGTATGGATATCCAAGCTACTATCGCAGGTAGATTAATGTCTAAACGTGGTAAAGGTAAAGTGAGTTTCGCTGATATTCAGGATAAAGATGGACGTTTACAATTATATGTCCGTAAAGATGTTGTAGGTGAAGATACATATCATATCTTTAAACGTTCAGATATTGGTGATTTTGTTGGTATAACAGGTGATGTTATGAAAACAGATATGGGTGAATTAACGATTCGCCCAACAGAAGTTACTTTCCTATCAAAAGCATTACGACCATTACCAGATAAATTTCATGGTTTGCAAAATGTAGAACAAATCTATAGACAAAGATATCTTGATTTAATCACAAATCGTGAAAGCTTTGATCGATTTATGAAACGTAGTCAAATTATTTCAGCTGTAAGACGTTATTTAGATGGTAATGGATATATTGAGGTTGAAACGCCAGTACTGCATAACCAAGCAGGTGGAGCATCAGCTAAACCATTTACAACACATCATAATGCGTTAGATATTGAACTATACTTGAGAATTGCACTAGAATTACATTTAAAACGACTTATCGTTGGTGGAATGGAAAAAGTATACGAAATTGGTCGAGTGTTCCGTAATGAAGGAATTGATACAAAACATAATCCTGAGTTTACAATGCTTGAAACGTACGTTGCATACTATGACTTCCATGATGTAATGGATGAAACTGAAGGCATTTTTAAAGCAGTCGCAGATGTAATTTCAAATGACGGAATTATTGAATATGATGGAAAAAAAGTAGATTTTAATAAAAAATTTGCAAGAGTTCATATGGTAGATGCTATTAAGTCCGTAACTGGAGTGGATTTTTGGAAAGAAATGTCAGTTGAAGAAGCACAAAAATTGGCAGATGAACATCATGTTAAATATGAAACATATTGGAAAGTTGGCCATATCATTAATGAATTTTTCGAAAAATTTGTTGAAGATACAATTGTTGATCCTACTTTTGTTTATGGACATCCTTTAGAAATTTCGCCTTTAGCAAAGAAAAATGAAGATGATCCAAGATTTACGGATCGTTTTGAAATGTATATTTTAGGTACAGAATATGCTAATGCATTTACTGAGTTAAATGACCCCATTGATCAAAGAGAGCGATTTGAGTCCCAAGTTGAAGAACGTGAAGATGGTAACGATGAAGCGGAAGGAATCGATGAAGATTTCATTGAAGCACTCGAATATGGTATGCCACCAACAGGTGGTTTAGGAATTGGAATAGATAGGTTGGTTATGTTAATGACTGATGCACAATCTATCAGAGATGTGTTATTATTTCCAACTATGAGACCAGATGATAATCAATAAATATTTTTAAATTATTTTATAGGATTATTTTTGATGAATAATATTATATGAGAGTATTGTCGCTATGTGACAATACTCTTTTTTTACTTTTATTTCAGCAGTAAAAGTAATAATAAAACACGATGTACACGTTTACATTCATTGATTTAGATTTAATTTAAATAAAGGCTTGACGAAGGTGATTATTCTTGGTAAAGTAATAAACGTTGCTTCAGTAGTAAACAACTAATTCAAATGTGACCAGTTAATTAATTAAAAAAGTTCTTGACAATTAACGAAATCCTTGATATGATATAAAAGTTGTCAAAAGCAACCAAGTAGATCTTTGAAAACTGAACA